>CAZQFS010000062.1:0-15725 GCA_964592755.1 uncultured bacterium
GACGTCGGTTATGTTCGGTACGACTCGACCACTGACGTATACCAGAACACGTTCGAGAACACATTTCGCCTGAACCTCGACCTTGACCTTGGCGCTGACTTCACCCTGCGCGTCGCGCCCCAGTACGCTTTGGGCCGCAGCCTGCCACAGCCAACCGACCAGGACTTCCGTGAGCCTTCACTGGCCGTGGGCTTCGACCTGTTCCTGGTCAACCGGCTCTGGTTGTCGCTCGAGGACCGAATCGGTCGCCGACGCTACCTGCTCGCCGATTCAGGCTACCAGTCGGACTACGCCTTCAATGAGCTGAATCTGAACCTCAACTGGACCGTGTTCAGTCGGCCGGGCAGTACCTTGAGCATGAGCGCGATGGCAACCATCTCGCCGGAATGGTACGCGGTTGAAACCGACGACTTCACCACGCGCATCTTCACGTTCGAGCTGAAGTACGGGCTCTAGCCGTCAGGCCGGACCTACGCGAACGCCTGCTGCCGCTTGTGCAGCAACTCCCACTGCGCATCGACGTGGCGCTGCAGCTCGGCGATGACCTGCCTGCCGCCTTCGTCCTTGAACAAGTGGTTGAACCGGCCCTGCGGTTTCAGGAACTCCTCGACCGGCCGCTTCTCCTTCGGCTCGTAGGTAATCCGGTACCTGCCGTTCTCGTATTCGTAGGCCGGCCAGAAACAGGTCTCGGTCGCCAGTTGCGCCAGCTCGACAGTCTGGGCCCCAGGATGACCCCAGCCCAGAGGACACGGCACGAGTACGTTCAGGAACGCGGGCCCGTCCGCGGCCAGAGCCTTCTGCACCTTCTCATTCAGGTCCCGCCACCCGGTCATCGCCTGCATTCCGACCGAGATGGTCGTCTGCGCCGCATAGGCCGGGCTGTGACCGATGACAATCTCCATGATGTCCTTGCGGTGCACCGTCTTGCCCGGGACGACCGAGCCGGCCGGCGAGGTTGTCGTATGCGCGCCGTAGGGCGTGGCTGACGAACGCTGAATACCGGTGTTCATGTAGCCCTCGTTGTCGGTGCAAACGTAGAGGAACCTGTGCCTCCGTTCGAACGCGCCGGACAAGGCCTGAAATCCGATGTCATAGGTTCCACCGTCGCCGCCGAAAGCGATGAACTTCACGTCTTCCTTCATCCGGCCCATCTTCTTGTAGAACCGGTACGCGGTCTCCACGCCCGACGCGGTCGACGCCGCGGTCTCGAACGCGGTGTGAATCATCGGAATCTGCCACGCCGAATGAGGGTAGATGGACGAGAATATCTCGGTGCAACCGGTCGGCATGATACCGACCACCGGCTGGGGTGCGGCTAGGAGAATCTGGCGCACGGCCAGCGCCTCACCACAACCCGCGCACGCCCGATGTCCGCTCGAAAACAGCTCCGGGTTCTGACAAAGGTCCTTGAGTCTTGCCATGTGTTACCTCACTCCGATGTAGGTCACGAGTTCGTCCTTCGCGCCCTTGAGCGCGCCCTCGAGCACGGTGGCGGCATCAGGGGGCGTGAACTCCTTGCCGCCCAGGCCGTAGACATACGAGAGCACCCTGGGTCGCTGCGGCAGGTCGTAAAGCAGCGACGTCACCTCAGTGAAAAGCGGACCGCCGTAAGCGTTCACCGCGTCCACCCGGTCCATGACCGCGACGGTCTTGAACCGGGCCAGCGCCTTCTTCAAAATGGTATGTGGCAGCGGTCGGTACACCCGCAGCTTCACCATTCCGACCTTCCTGCCCTGGTTGCGCAGGGTGTCAACCGCATCGCGCATCGTGCCGCAGGCCGAGCCCATCAGGAGCACGACCGCCTCGGCATCCTCGGTCCGGTATTCATCGATGATACCATAGCCGCGGCCGAAGTGCTTCCGGAAATCCGCCTGCACCTCCTCGATGACGGGCAGAACATTGTTCATGCCCTCAATCTGGGACCGCTTGAACTCGAAGTAGTAGTCCTGCATCGTCGCCGGACCCACGAGAATCGGTCGCTTCAGGTCGAGCAGATTCCAGTTCGGCTGCCACCGACCCAGCCACTCCCGCACGGCCGCGTCCTCGAACGTTTCGATGCGTTCCATGCAGTGCGACAGGATGAACCCGTCCACCGCGCAGATGGCAGGCAGACTCGCCTTCTCGGCAATCTTCACCGCCTGAATCAGCGTATCATACCCTTCCTGCACCGTCTCGCAGAAGAACTGAAGCCAGCCTGAGTCACGCGAGGCAAACGAATCCGAATGGTCGCCGTGGATGTTCAGCGGCGACGACAGCGAACGCGACGCAATCGGCATCACAATCGGCAGCCTCAGGCCTCCGGCGATGAACAGCATCTCATGCATCAGGGCCAGCCCCTGCGACGCGGTAGCGGTCATCGTCCGGCAGCCGCACGCGGCCGAGCCGATACACGCGGCCATGGCCGAGTGCTCGCTCTCTACCGCCACGAACTCCGTATCAACCTTGCCGTCATTGACGTACCCGGCGAAAATCTGCACGATTTCCGTGGAAGGGGTAATCGGATACGCAGCCACCACGTCCGGGTTAATCTGCTTCATCGCATACGCCAGCGCCTCATTGCCCGTCTTCGCCAGTATCATCTCCCCTCCTCACGCTCTTGAGTCCGCGAATCCGCATTCTGCCTTCTCTGCGTCCTCACTTCTTCTCCCTTCCCATGGTAATCGCCTTGACCTGCTTCTTGCCCGGGCATACCGCGGCGCAGATACCGCAGCCTTTGCAGTACTCGTAGTCGATGCCGGTCATCTTGCCGTCCTTCACGATGACGGCCGCGTCCGGGCAGTAAACCCAGCAGGTCAGACACTGGGTGCAGTTCTCGGGTTTCCACTCCGGCCGCATGCTGCGCCAGGCTCCGGTCTTGTTCTCCCGCACCGCTTTCGGGTCCTCGATAATCGCACCGCACGGCAGCTCTTTCCAGCTCTTCAGCTTCGCCATTCCGCTTCCTCCGGTTGGTCATTGGTCACTGGCACTTGGTCATTCCTCATTGCCTAGCACCTCACCTCTTCGTACGACCGGCGCACGCTCTCCAGATTCGGCTTCACGAACTTCGCCTTGCCGCCGGTGAACTTCTCTGAGAGTTTCTGCTCAATCGCCTTCATCATCGCCTCGAACTCAAGCACATTGGTCACCTTCACCAGCGCGCCGAGCATCGGCGTGTTGGGCACGTCCTTGCCCACGGTCTCCTGCGCAATCTTCGAGGCATCCACGGTGTACACCTTGACCGTGTCGGGAACCTTGAGCCGCCGGCGCATCTCGGCCGGGCTCTCGGTCGAGTTCACCAGGATGATGCCGTCCGGCTTCAGGCCGTCGGTGACTCTTGCCGGCTCAATCAATGAAGGGTCGAGCACAACCACAATATCCGGCTCCTTGATGCCGGAGTGCGAGCGAATCGGCTTATCCGAAAGACGATTGAATGCGGCCACCGGTGCGCCCATCCGCTCCGGGCCGTACTCAGGAAACGCCTGGATGAACATGCCGGTGTCGAGCGCGGACTCGCCGAACAGCAGGGCCGCAGTCTTCGCGCCCTGTCCGCCGCGGCCGTGCCAGCGGACTTCCAGCACCTTTCCGCCCAGGTCGAAACATGCTTCAGCCATCATACCTCCAATTCAGTATGTCGATGCCGATTGTGAAAGAGGTCTTGCGACCTAGGATTCTCGTACTTCATTCTCGATTGTCGTTGCGGACTGAGATGTTAGCATGACGGCCGCAGAAGTCAATGTACGGACCGGCTGACTTACCCCCAGTTGATACTTGTTGTAGCGGTCAAGCGCGTGGCAAGCTGATCACTGAGGATGGGCGTCGGGGATGGCGGCTACCGGAATCGGCCCGATAGATACGCGCCAGGGTCTTCCTTCGTTTTGGACGCGAATACCCCACATTCCTGCAGTTGTTGCTGCAACCCCAGGTGCTCAGGCGCCAGCGCGGAACTGCTCTTCCAGCCTGCGCCGCTGGTGTGGCCTGCCCACACCAGCCGGCAGACCAGCACCACAGGCGCTACGAATCTGACATCAGACTGCCGCCGTACCACTCTTGACCGCTCGGCAAGCGCGCACGGGTAGAAATGCCCGGCAACACAGGCGGCAACCATCGCCACCAAGAGCAGGCGCCCTACTCGTTCCACTACGTTCTTTCGGGGACGCAAGCGCTTCAATCCCAGCGTGGTCTTCAGGTCACGGAAGTCCTCTTCAATCAGCATCCGTAACCCGTATCGTGCCTGGACCTGGTCGGCGGGAAGGTCGGTCACCAGATAGACCGGCTCTTGCTTGCCGTAGCGGTCCCTGTCCCAGAACACGACCAGATTCACCAACTCGGGTCTGGTCTTGTGGCAGCGTGCTCCTTCCTAAAGGCCGGTCCGACCAAGCCGAGACAGGCGCCCAGCATAGCCGGGCAACTGGACGTAGACGTTACCCGGCCCGCGTATCACGAAGTGCGCCCTCAGGTCGTGCTTGAAGTAGCGGATGAGTTCCGCGTCCGCACAGCCTCGGTCCAAGACGAAAATCGGCACCAAGCCGTGGAGACGCAGAAGACCGTTGACCAGACTGAAGAACTCGCGCTCGACGGCATTCTGGCTGGCGGACATCGAGTCGTAGCAGAAGAGAGAAGGCAAAAGGCAGGGCGCGCCCTAGGTAGGGGACTGCGGCAACCAGACCCTGGCACGGTCCAGGCACGTCGGTCTCATCAACGATTGTGACGAAAAGCAGGTTGCCCCTGGGTTTCAGTGCCAGGATCATGCCCAGCAGTCGGTCGAACATCGTATAGAGGGGCAACCTTCGATTGCCGATGAACCGGTGCACCCGCTTCTCCCTGTGATGAAAAGCGGCGGTCTTGGTGACGATGCGGTGTGCCAGCGCGGCAGGCTGCATCGAACCGTCGAACAGCGTGGCGAGTGTCAGCAGGGTCAGGTTGGTCAGCTGTGTGTGCCGGAGAACAGCACCGAACCTACGCCTGAGCAACTGGGAGACAGTGCGGGTAGTGCTTCGCACGATGCAATTCCACCAAGACCGCTCGAGTCAGTGGAGGTAAGTCAGCCACAGCGGCAATTGACCAGGGCCGGTTTAGGGTGTATTGTATCCATCCCGTGACCAACTGCTGTTCGCCTGCTCCTGAGACCGACGCCGGCTGGCTGAACGCCCGGGGCTTCCTTGCCAGACTCAGGCGAGTCAATCTGTTCTGCGGCGGGTACGGCTCAGGCAAGACCGAAGTCGCGGTGAACTTCGCTTTGCACCTGGCCGCGAGCGGCCGCAAGGTTAGCCTCGCCGACCTCGACATCGTCAACCTGTACTTCCGCAGCCGCGAGCGAAGGGCCGAGATGCGCGTGCGCGGGGTCGAGGTGCTTGTGCCGGGTGAGCAACTGGTCAATGCCGACCTGCCGATTATCGCTCCCGAAGTCAAGGGCGCTATTGACCGGTCCGATGGTTTTGTTGTGCTCGACCTGGGCGGCGACCCGGTTGGCGCGCGGGTGATGGCCTCGATTGCTGATGGCATGGACTGGGCCAACTACTCGGGTTTTGTCGTACTGAACTCACGGCGGCCCCGCACCAATACGGTCGCCGGCGCCCGGCAGATGATCGAAGGCATCGAGGCGTCTTCTCATGCGCCGGTGACCGACATCGTCGTGAACTCGCATCTGATTGAGGAAACCGTCGGTCCGGTCATCGAGGAAGGCATCAGGCTTGGCGAGGAAGTGGCTTCAGCGACCGGTAAGCGGCTTGCTTTCGTGGTCGTGGAGCGCCGCGCCCTGGCGAACTACGACGCCGGTTCTTGCCGGTACCCGGTGATGGTGCTGGACCGGCTGATGCTCAAGCCGTGGGAGCAGTCGAACTGGCCGGGCAAGTACAGGGTCAACATCTGAGGAGTGATATGGCTAAGAGATACCAGGTAACGATTGAACGCAACCGCTGCAAAGGCTGTGAACTGTGCGTCCACGTCTGCCCCAAGCAGGTGCTGGCAATGTCGAAGGACATCAACGACAAGGGCTACTTCTTCTCCCACGTCGTGAACCAGCCGGCCTGCATCGGATGTCGGTTCTGTGCCTTCATCTGCCCGGACGTGGCGATTGAGGTGGCGCAGCTCGACAGCCCAATGACGGCCCCGGCCGGAAAGGAGGCCTGAGATGGCGGACAAAGTCCTGATGAAAGGGAACGAGGCACTTGCCGAGGCGGCGATTCGCGCCGGCGGCTTGTGCTACTTCTGTTATCCACTCACCCCGCAGTCTGAGGTGGCCGAGTACCTGGCGTGGAGGATGCCTGAGGTCGGCGGCGCATTCCTGCAGGCCGAGAGCGAGGTGGCGGTCGTCAACATGCTTTACGGCGCGGCCGGAGCCGGTGCCCGAGCCTGGTCAACGTCGTCCAGTCCGGGCATCAGCCTGATGATGGAAGGACTTTCGTACATCGCCGCGTCCGAACTCCCGACGGTGATCGTCAACATCGTCCGCACCGGGCCCGGGCTGGGCGGGATTCTGCCCTCGCAGGGCGACTACCTGCAGGCAGTCAAAGGCGGCGGCCACGGCGACTACCGGTGCCTGGTGTTTGCCCCGTCGTCTGTCCAGGAGGTGGCCGACCTGATGCCTCTGGCTTTCGACCGGGCTGACCGGTACCGTAACCCGGTCATCGTCATCGGCGATGGCATGATTGGCCAGATGATGGAGCCGGTCGAGTTCAGACAGTGGGACTTCCCTCCGCTGCCACAAAAGGACTGGGCCACGACCGGATGCAAAGGCAGGAAACCGAACGTGGTCAACTCGCTTTTCCTCGACCCGGCGGTAGAAGAGCAGCTCAATCGCAAGCTCGCCGCCAAGTACGCAGAGATGAAGAAGAACGAAGTGCGGTTCGAAGAACACAACACCGTTGGTCAGTTCCAGGCACTGCTCGTGGCCTACGGCACCACGGCCCGCGTGTGCAAGACCGCAATCCAGCGCCTGAGCGATGAAGGAATCCACGCGGCTCTGCTCCGGCCCATCAGCCTGTTCCCATTTCCGGAAGAGAAGGTCTGGGAACTGTCGAAGCGGGCCGACTTCGTCATGTCGGTTGAGATGAGCTGCGGCCAGATGGTCGAGGACGTCAGGCTGGCAGTCGGCCGGGACAAACCAGTCTATTTCTTCGGCCGGCAGGGCGGATTCGTCCCGTCGCCGGAGGAGGTGGTCGAGCAGGTGAAGCTCAATCTGGGCGAGAAGCCGCGCAGAGGAGGTGACGTATGAAGGTGTTATTCAAGCGGCCCGAATCCCTGGCTCCGGTTGCCACGCACTACTGCCCGGGCTGCACCCACGGCGTGGCACACCGACTCATTGCCGAGGTGATTGACGAACTCGGCCTGCGTGAGCGAACGGTCGGCATCGCGCCGGTCGGCTGTTCCGTGCTCGCGTTCAACTACTTCAACTTCGACTTCCAACAGGCTGCCCATGGCCGGGCTCCGGCACTCGCTACCGGCATCAAACGGGCCCGGCCAGACCTGATCGTCTTCACCTACCAGGGCGACGGCGACCTTGCGTCCATCGGCATGAGCGAAATCATCCACGCCGCCAACCGGGGCGAGAAGTTCACCGTCGTCTTCATCAACAACTGCATCTACGGCATGACCGGCGGCCAGATGGCGCCGACTACGATGCCGGGCCAGGTCACGACCACTAGCCCCAAAGGCCGGGACGTGGCCGACGTCGGTTACCCGACCCGGATGTGCGAGCTGCTCGCCAGCCTGCGCACGTCTGGTTTCATTGAACGGGTCGCACTCCACACGCCCCAGCAGGTCGTCAAAGCCCGGCGGGCCTTGAAGACGGCGTTCGAACTGCAGCGCGATAACCGGTGCTTCACCTTTGTCGAGTGCCTTTCTACCTGTCCGACCAACTGGGGCCTGCCGCCGTTTGAGGCGACGCGCTGGCTCGAAGAGCACATGATACCCTACTACCCGGTGCAGAACTTCAAACGCCCCGAAGAAAGCGCCCCGCCCCAAACCACAGACCCAAGACCCGAAGGAGGCAGCCATGCAGGTTGAGGCGGTGTTTGCCGGGTTTGGCGGACAAGGCGTGCTGCTCGCGGGCAAGATACTGGCCGAGACCGGCATGGGGCTGGGCAAGGAAGTCGTCTGGCTGCCGTCCTACGGCCCGGAGATGCGTGGCGGCACGGCCAACTGCACGGTTATCATTGCCGACGAGCCGATTGCCTCGCCGATTGTCCTGCATCCGCGCGATGCCGTGGTGATGAACCGGCCGTCGCTCGAGAAGTTCTGTGCCGTGCAGAAGCCTGCGGGGTTCGTCGTCGTCAACACGTCGCTCATCAACATCAGACCTGACCGGACTGACCTGATGGTCATCGAGGTCCCGGCCAATCAGATTGCGATTGAGGCCGGTTCGGCCAAAGCCGCGAACATGGCTATGCTCGGCGCATACGTCGGTGCGACCTTGGTCGTGCCGTTCGAGGCCCTCTTGGAGCAGGCGAAGCATGAGTTTGCCAAGAAGCCCAAGTTTGTGCCGGTCAACATGAAGTGCATCGAGCAGGGCTTCGCCCTCGGTGAGGCCGCTCGCCGACAACACGGCGCATGAACCGTCCTCTGACTGCCCTGCTGGTCGTCCTGCTTTCCTCGGCTCCGGCTCACGATTTCAGCGGTGCGGTGCGGCGCGTCAAACCCGCCTTGGTCGGCATCTACACTGAGAAGGTCGTGGCGCGGGAGGTCGGTTCGGACCGTGTCCCAGACCAACCGGAATACGCCCAGACCCGCACCCTGGGCAGCGGGCTTATCATTGACACACTTGGCCACGTCATTACCTGCAACCATGTCATCGCCGGGTATGAGGCGATAACGGTCAAACTTGCCGACGGCACTGTACTTGAGGAAGACAGAGTCCGGGTAGTCGGCCGGGACCCGGTGACCGACCTCGCCCTGCTGAAGGTCCGCACCGACCAGAACCTGGTGCCTGCTGAACTGGGTGACTCGGACTCACTCTCAGTTGGCGAGCCGGTCCTGGCGCTCGGCAATCCGCTCGGGCTTGAGCTCTCAGCCTCGGCCGGTATCGTCAGCGCGCTTTCCCGCTGGGGTCTGGCCCGCCGGTCCGGCCCGGACTTCCAGGATTTCATTCAGACTGACGCCTTGGTCAATCCGGGTAATTCGGGCGGGCCGCTAGTTGACCTCAGAGGGCGCGTGGTCGGCATCTGCAGCTCGACCCGGACCGGGCCGCAGGGCTTCACCGGTATCGGCTTCGCCTCGCCCATCAACCTCGTGATTGAAATCGCCCGGCAGCTCATCGAGAACGGAGCAGTCATTCGCGGTCATCTCGGCATCTCCACTCAGCCGCTGACCAAGGCGTTGCGTGATGCGATGGGTCTGACAACCGACCGAGGCATCCTCGTCGCCTCGGTTACCCGCAACCGGCCCGGCATGAGGGCGGGTATCATTCCCGGCGACGTCATCACCGGGCTGGACAACGAACCGGTCACCGATGTGCGCGAGTTCCAGGGCGAGATTGCCCGGCGCAGACCTGGCTCAGCTGTAAGCCTGACGCTTGTACGTCAGGGCCGTCCCGTGTCGGTGCAGGCGGTGCTTGACCGCTGGCCGATTGCCGGCGCCGAGCCAGCCAAGTCCCTGCCGGTCAGGAACTGGCTCGGGCTCAAGGTCAGGAACCTTGCTGTGTCGGACACGCAGCGCGGATTCCTCGACTATGGGGTTCTGGTTGACGACGTGGAGAGCGGCGGCCCGGGCTCTGATGCAGGCATCAAGGAAGGCGACGTCATCGTCGAGATGGACTTCGCTCCGGTCAAGACCGCGGCGGCCTACAGCGAGCTCCGCGCCCGGCTCCAGGGCAAGTCCAGGCCGATTGCGGTCCGACTCTATCGAGGCCGCGACGCCTTCTACACCGCGGTCGAACCATGACTCGGCGAGGCCCCGCTCGCTTGATTTCGGCACGTTCAGGGCCAGGCGGTCGGTCAGCAGCCGGCCGGTGCTGGGCTGAGCAGGAAACGCAAGAAAGGAACAGACAGTGAAGAAACTCGTGATGGCCGCAATCGCACTGGCACTGGCTGCCGGCAGCGCCTCGGCCACGTACCTGCTGGCGCGGAGCGCCTCGGTGCTCAGCCCACTGCAGTTCATCGGCTACATCGCCGCCGGGTACGCACGCACGACCCGGCAGTACGACTCCGTGCAGGGCAGGTATGTGGCGCTGCCCAGTTCCGAGCAGGTCAGCACGCTCAGCGCGGACGTGATACTTGGCGCCAGCGTGTTGAAGAACCTGGAGTTGCTGGCGGTTGCGCCGATTGTCAATAGGAGCCAAGGCGACAAGAACGCCTTCGGGCTGGGCGATGCATCGGTGATGCTGCGCTATGGAGTGCTCGGCGGCATCCTGCCGGTGAAGCTAACTGTTGCCGGAGCGGCGACCATGCCGACCTCGAGCAAGGACGCAGTCCTCAAGCTGGCTGACCGGACTCTTGACTTCGGGCTGGGCGCACAGGCGCAGACAATCAGGCTCGGGCCCCTGGCCGCGCATGCCCGAATCGCATACTGGATGCGCGGCAAGGCCGGCGACCAGCAGTTCGGCAACATGTTCGAGTACGTAGTATTCCCTGACCTCGCGGTTGCCGGTAACGCGAGTCTCTTCTTTACGCTCTCCGGTACGCTCAGGGCCGACAATGTGGTCAGTGGGGTGAAAGATTTAGCCAGCGGCTCGGGCCAGCACTCGGCCGGGCTTGGCATGACCTGGAACCCGGCCGGGCCGCTCTGGATCAAGCCCAAGGTCTCGGTGCCGCTGGCGTCCATGTCGCACGGCGGCAGGATTGCGGGCTTCTCGGCAGGACTCGACATATGGGCCGCAGTACCCTAGCGTTGCCTGGTCTGCCGGACCGCAGAGGGCGGGCCCGAAGGCCCGCCCTCTTTCAGTAGTGGTGTGGAACTAGTCGGCGACGACGAACTTGCCGGTCACGGCCGCGCCGGCCACTTCGACCCGATAGGCGTAGATGCCTTGCGCGACGCCGGCTCGCCGTTGCCACGTTACAGCAGTGATACCGGAATTGGTCAATCCGGAGAACTCCTCCACCAAGCTGCCGTCGAGCCGGTGCAGGGCCAGGCGATAGGGCTGTCCGGGTCGGGCAGCGAACCGGAACTCAGCCGAAGTGCGGCACGGGCTCGGATTCACCTGCGCGGCAACGTTGCGGTAGAACGAGGCCGGGACCGCTGGCGTCTCGAGGCCGACAAACTCGGTCACGTTGGCGCTGCCCGCCTGGAACGCACCGTAGCCCGAGTCCGGGTGGAACGACAGGTCCTGGCAGTACACTACGACCTTGCACATCCGCTCGACCCAGCCCGGCTGCAGGGTGAACGACTGGACCACGGTATCGTAGCCGCCGCCCGGAATCGAAATCGGCGTGCCGAGGTGGTCGGGCAGGTAGTCGCGGCAGACGTGGTTATGCCACGGGTCGCCGTTCGGCCCGGCATAGTACAGGCTGTCCTCGGTGATAACCATCTCGCACGTGCCGTTCACGGGTGTCAGGCCCTGGTTGTACAGCACGGCTTGAATCATACCGCTTCTTGAAACCGGGTCGTAGGTTCCGCTCATCCACAGCCGCACGTCGGTCGGCTCGAGTGTCCGGGCAGAGACATAGCCCGGCCAGGCACTTGAGACGTAGCTGCAATTGCGGCCGTCAATCCAGGCCCACGGTGTGGCGTACCCGCCATTGTACGGCGGCGGATAGGTACGCATCTTGGACCGGCCTTCGGCGTTGTACAGGGGGTAGCTCGAACTGATATGCCACTCGACCGCGGCGACGTAGCCTTCGTAATCAATGCAAATCTGGTCCAGCACACGGCTGGCGGTGACGCACGAACCTCAACCTTCCTGGTAGGCTTCCTCGATGACTACTACACGGTCGAATGCCAGGCTTGTGGCCGCAGTGGCGAGCACTGCGGTGACGATGGCGATGTACTTCATGAAACCTCCGATTGGTTTAGACACAAGTTATTCTAGGCCGCACTGCACCCGCGTCAAGCCGGGCCGGCCGCGCTGCCCGACGGCCGGGCCGAGCAGCAGCGGCCCCCGCTGCAGTCCGGTCAGGTCGGTGAGACGACGCTCACCGGCTCAGATTCCGGCTCAGGTATCTCGCCGACCGACACCGGGCCGGGTTCTGACACCGGGACGTCCGCGGCACGTTCTTTGGTCCGAACCAGCGGGCCTGCGGCGCTGACCTGGGCCAGCGCCTCTCGGATAAGCCGAATGCGCGACTCGACCGAGAGCCGACGGTTGAGAATCAGATGCCAGGAATCGCGCAGACGGCAGAGCCCGCCTTCGCCCTTCAATTCGTCATAGACCAGCCTGACCTTCAGGTCTTTGCACGCCTGTTCCAGCGCATCGAGGGTGTTCTTCGTGCTCATAGCCAGTTCATCTCCTGATACCAGCGAATCGTTTGCGGCATACCGGTCGCCAGCGTGAATTCCGGAATAAAACCAAGCTCGGCCCGGGCTTTGTCCGGACTCGCGACCCAGCATTCCTGCGTCAACTCCCGGGCCTTGTCCGGATTGAGAATCGAGCCGTTACGGGCAAGCCTCTCGCTCATCCAGGCGGCAGCGCCGACAAACCAGCGCGGCACGCGCACGCGCCACACGCTGCGCGCCAGCACCTGCTCGATGACTCGCGCCAGGTCCTCAAACGTGTAGCACTGCCCGTCGGTCACGTAGTAGACCGCGCCAGAAGGCACTGGCCGTTCCGCAGCCAGCACCGCGGACCGCACCGCGTCCGCAACGTGGATGGCCGAGAAACTTCCGCCGAACACGGGCAGCAGACCGCGTCCGGCCCAGCGCAGCAGCAACACCAGGTCCCGGTCACGCGGCCCGTAGACCGCGGGCAGCCTGAGGATAACCGAATGAAGCCGCTCGCGCAACTCCAGCAGCACGGCTTCTGCGACCAGCTTGCCCCGGCCGTAGAGGCTGACCGGAGCAGGCGCGTGTTCTTCCCGCCGCGGCCGACTCGGGCCCTCGGCCGGACCGCCGGCCGCCGCACTGGAGAAGAGCACGAACCGGGATACACCTGCCTCGATGCACGCCTGCGCCAGCAGCCTCGTGCCGGTGCAGTTCACCTCCTCGAACTGACGCACGTCGCGCACGCTCGCGCCCAGATGGAACACCACCTCGACTCCGGCGACTGCCCGACGTAGCGAGTCAAGGTCGCACACGTCGCCATAGACCAGCGCAAACCGCGAAGAGTGGCAGGTCGTGAGCTGCTCTATCCATCGGAGATTGCTGGTCCGGCGCACCATGCCGCGCACCGCGTGCCCTCGACTGAGCAGCAGCTCACAGAGATGCGAGCCGATAAACCCGTTTGCCCCGGTCACCAGCGTCTTCATCGTATGCGTGCCGGCCTGGCGCACCCAAGGCGCGGCGCAATCTCGCGCTCGTAGTAGCGCAGGCACTGAAGCGCCGCCTGTTTCGGCCGTACCTCGAATACCATCAGGGAGCGAGTCGCGGCCAGCAACCGGAAGAACCGCACGAAGTCAACTGTTCCCCGACCCAGAACCTGGTGCTCATCGCGCGTGCCTGAATTGTCATGGACGTGACTGTGAAAGATGCGCTGCCGATGTTTCCGAAAGAACGCAAGCTCAGCCGCCTGCGGCTTCGGCTTCAGGGTGTTGACGTGTCCGATGTCCAGACACAGACCGAGATTGCCACCCAGCACCCGGTCCAAAACCTTGAACGTGAGGTCGTACCTGAACCCGCCTACGTTCTCGACGCAAAGTCGGGTCGGCCCGCCGGCCCGTTCTTTCAACTCCAGCAGCACCTCGGTCAGGGCTGCCTGATAGTAATCCGGATACTGCTGATGGGTGTAACCGGTGCCGGCCGAGGTGCCGTAGTTCATGTCGTGGCCAAGGTGCATCACGACGTTGGCGACCCCGAGTTCGCTCGCCCGGTCCAGCAGGCGTGCCAGTTCGGCCACGCCGGCCCGGCGCACTCGCTCGTTGGGGGTGAAGAAAGACGGCCCTTCCCAGGCATGAAGTGCCAGGGTTATCTCGTGGTCGCGACAGCAGGTACGAATCCTTGCCCGCTCACGCGGCCGGGTCAACTGCTGCAAGAAATGGACATTGCCGAGATTCAGTTCCAGCACCCTGAACCCGTGCTCGGCCGCAAAGACGACCGCATCGGTTGCATCGCGAAAGTCGAAAAGGACCTGCAGGCCCAGACGCTGCCGCAGTTGCTCAGCCAGGAGCACGTGCCGATTATACGCGCATGCCACGATGAGTCAAAGCAGGAGTCAGGCCAAAGCGGGGAGGCGAGGAGCCGAGTGACCAGAGGAAGGCATCATGCCTCCGCACTCTACGCGGTCAGGCCGGCCGTCTGTTTCCTAAGAAGCGTCGGGCGGGAGCCGATGCTCCCGCCCGAAAGGTGTCAGGTCTTTCGTTACACCACGCCGTGGTCAATCATCGCGTCGGCGACTTTGACGAAGCCGGCGATGTTCGCGCCGTTGACGTAGTTGACGAAGTTGCCTTCCGTGCCGTACTGCACGCACTGGGCATGGATGGCTTTCATGATACCCTGGAGGCGCTGGTCAACCTCTTCCCGGGTCCAGGAGAGCCGCAGGCTGTTCTGCGACATCTCAAGCCCTGAGGTCGCTACGCCGCCGGCATTGGCAGCCTTGGCCGGCCCGTAGAGGATCTTCGCGTCGAGGTAGGCCTTCATTGCCTCCGGTGTCGAAGGCATGTTGGCACCTTCCGAGACGACAAAGACGCCGTTGCGCAACAGGTTGGCCGCATCCCTGCCGTTGACTTCATTCTGGGTGGCACTCGGGAAGGCACAGTGGGCCTTGTAGTTCCAGAGCGGGTTGTGGTCGAGCTTGGAGTTGGCCGGGGTGTAGACGACGCCCTTGTACTTCTTTGCGTACTCCTCGATGCGGCCGCGTCTGACGTTCTTCAGTTCCATCACGAATGCGAGCTTTTCCTGGTCGATGCCCGCCTCGTCGTACACGCAGCCGCTGGAGTCGGACAGGGTCACCGCCTTGCCGCCGAGCTGGTTGATTTTCTCAACCGTGTACTGGGCCACGTTGCCCGAGCCGGACACAAGACAGACTTTGCCTTTCATCGAGTCGCCGCGCGTGGCGAGCATTTCCTGGGCAAAGTAGACCGCGCCGTAGCCGGTGGCCTCGGGGCGGATGAGCGAGCCGCCCCAGTTCCGGCCTTTGCCGGTCAGGACGCCGGTGAACTCGTTACGCAGCTTCTTGTACATGCCGAACAGGTAGCCGATTTCCCGACCGCCCACGCCGATGTCGCCCGCGGGTACGTCGGTGTCCGGGCCGATGTGGCGGAACAACTCGCTCATGAAGCTCTGGCAGAACTTCATCACTTCGTTGTCCGACTTGCCCTTGGGGTCGAAATCCGAGCCACCCTTGCCCCCGCCCATCGGCAGCGTGGTCAGTGAGTTCTTGAACACCTGCTCGAACGCAAGGAACTTGAGGATGCCCAGGTTGACCGACGGATGGAACCGCAGTCCACCCTTGTACGGCCCGATGGCCGAGTTCATCTCGATTCTGAACCCACGGTTGACCTGAACCTCGCCCTTGTCATCCAGCCAGGGTACGCGGAACATTATGACCCGCTCTGGCTCGACGATGCGTTCGAGGACCTTGTGCTTCAGGTACTTCGGGTGCCGCTCGATGTATGGCATCAGCGACTCGGCCACCTCGCGGACCGCCTGGTGAAACTCGTTTTCACCGGGGTTCTTCGCGATCACGCCTTGCATGAAGGCGTTTACTGCATCAGACATTCTGTCCT
>CAZQFS010000063.1:0-15715 GCA_964592755.1 uncultured bacterium
GCGACCAGCCCGGGAAAGAGCAGCGCCGTCTCCTTGGCCAGCAGCGCAAGCGCGAAAAGCGGCGGCACGGGCAACCACCACCACAGCGACCGCTTGCGTTGCGCGCGCAGAAGCAGTGCTCCGGCCGCAGCAAGGAACAGCGTCATGAGCAGGTCCGTTCTGCCGGAGACGAACGCGACCGACTCAACGTGCGCCGAATGGGCGGCGAACAGGAGTCCACCGAACAGCGCCCAGGTACCGGAGTGAAGCAGCTCCCAGATGACCAGGGTCACGCACAAGGCGGCCAGGGCATTGAGCACGATGTTGACCGAGTGGAAGTGCCGCGGGTCCGGCCCGGCAAAACGGCAGTCGAGCCAGAAACTGAGTGTGGTCAGGGGCCGGTAGTAGAGCGGGCCGGCGCCCTCGGGCGGCTCCGGACTGCCGGCCCAGAACGGACGTCTGAACAGCTCGAGCGGCCGGGAGTGAACCAGCAGCCGGTTATGAGATATCAGGGATACGTCATCCCAGACAAAGTCGTGGCCTCGTGTGGGCAGATAGACAATAACGGAGAGAAGCACGACCGCACCCAGCACCAGCGCCATCCCGGTGCGGGTGCGAAGCCTGTCAGGCAGTGACACGCTTCCCATGTGGCAGGTCTATCGAGTTCGCCGGGGAATCAAGTCGGCTGCTCGGGGATTAGCTGCCCTTTGCGATTCAGCTCGTGGAGCCGGTCGCGAAAGGCGACGTAGCGGACCAGCTCGGCCATGTCGAAAACAATGTGCGGTCGCGTGAGGTATCCCAGCGACTCCGGCACCGACATGTGCCCGGGCAGTTCGACCGCGGGCCGGCCCTCAAGGTCGAAGTTGACGAGGAAGTTGTCATTCGCCAGCCGGTCGAACGGATAGAACTGAACGCAGAACCTCTGCTCCGGGTCGTGATAGAGCAGGTCAACATCAATCAGCGACTCGTATCCGCACTCCGGACAGCGGAATACGTTGACCTGGTGCGCGAGCAGGAGTTCTCTGGCGTCCGGGTCATGGGCAACGTTAATCGACCGCCAGACCTGGACCTGCTCTTCATGACCGCAGGAAGGACAGCGGACCTCGCACGTATCCTTCACCGACATGGTTCGATTCCTGACTCTGGGTTCTGGATTCCTGACTGGCAGACGCAGCCGGTAACAGCCCCGGCGCTCCTGTCAGACAGCCCGGCCTTCTCCCCTCTCGCTTCTCTCATCTTTCTTCTCACCTCCTCCGGAGCCGGAGTTTCGCCGTTAGTACCCGGTCGGTGTTGAAGATGCGGGCGGCGATGACGATGCAGACCGAAGCAAAGACCGCCATGTAGGCATAACCGACCAGCACGAGCCCGTAGTTGCCGAAGAAGACCGCCTTGGGCGTCAGAAACGGGTACGCAAAGGGAATCGCGTAGACCATGAGTCTCATCGGCAGGGAGGCGGTCTCGACATCGAAGAACATCGAAAAGAAGTACGGCACCATCACGAGCATCATCAGTGGGGTAATCGTCATCTGCGCGGTCTTGGCGTCGTCGGCAAAAACAGCCAGCAGCGTGGCCAGCGACAGGGCACAGAGCACGGCGAGGAACAAGGCGATGCCGACCATGACGTAGGACCGCAAGGTCAGCCCGATGTCGAGCTGGCTCAGGATGGACAGGCCAGCACCCGCGGGCACCGGCATTTCCTCAGTCCACGAACCCACGTAGTAGGTCATTGCGACCATGAAGATGGCCGAAATGACCAGGGCTACGAGCGCGGCGCCCAGCATCTTGCCGATGACGATGCTCACGCGGCTGACCGGCACTGTGAGCAGGGTCTCAAGGGTCTTGTTCTCTTTCTCCTGGCCCATCGAAGCGGCAATCATCTGGCTGGAGTAGATAATAACCATCAGGAGCACGATGGGAATCAGGAAGGTCTGGGAAAGCACCAGCCCCTCAAGCATGCGCGCATTGCCTTCGGCCAGCTTCTCCTTCACCATCACGAACTCCTTCGGCCTCAGCGGGCTCTTCAGGTCTGCCGGGTCGGCACGAGGATAGGCCTGTGCCAGGTGGCGCTCGGAAATCCTGCCATTCACCTGTTCGAGCAGCGCCTTGATGCTGATGCCGCGCACCGTCTGGGTCAGCGAGAAACCGCGGATGATGTTATACACCTCGACCGGCGCGGGCCGCAGTGCCGCGATGCTGTCCCCGGTCCCGGCCGGGATGAGAACGACCCACGACGCCTCGGCGGCACGCGCCTGCCTGAGTGCCTCGTCCCGGTCGCCCGAGACCGGCACGACGTCCAGGTTGCCGTCGCGGAAAGCTGCCACGATTTCGGCGGACAGCTCAGAGCCGTCCTGGTCCGCGACAAACACCGCCTGGGCCTGTTTCGACCGCGCCCGTTCCCCGCGTATCACCCGACCGATGAACAGAAAGAGCACCATCACCGCGACGAACGGCACAAGCATTTGCAGGGTCAGAAGCTCCCTGGCTTCTTTGGCCAGGACCGCGACGACGTTGCGCATCAGCCGGCCACCTTCAGCGGCGCGAGTCTCAGGAACACCTCTTCGAGGTTGCGACACGAGTACCGCGCCTTCAGCTCGTCCGGCGTACCGATCTCGATGATTCTGCCCTGCTCAATGAGCGCCACTCGGTCGGAAAGGAACTCTACTTCAAGCATGTTGTGGGAAGAGAGCAGCACGGTCAGCCCGGCACGGGCAAACTCCCTGACCCGGGTCCGGATTCCCATCGAGTTCGATACATCCAGCCCTGAAGTCGGTTCGTCGAGAATGGCGAGCTTCGGTTGGGTCATCAGGGCCCGGGCCAGCAATAGCTTGCGCGTCATGCCCTTGGAATAGGTCTTCACCCGGTCCCGAATGCGCGGGCCAAGCTCGGCGATGCCGGCCGCCGACTCGACCATCTCGTCGCGGACCTTCGTGTCCTTTGTGTAGAACGTGGCCATGAACCTGAGGTAGTCGAGCCCGGAGAGGTTCTTGTATGCACCTGCCTCCTCAGGCAAGTAGCTTATCAACCGGCGCACCGCGTCCGGCTGCCGGGCCACGTCGGTATCGAAAACCCTGACCTCGCCCGACGTGGGCCTGAGCAGCGTCGCAATGACCCGGAGCGTCGTGGTCTTGCCCGAGCCATTCGGGCCAATCAGACCGAATATCTCGCCCGGCCTGATGTCGAACGAGATGCCGGCAAGCGCCCGGAGCCTGCCGTAGTCGCGAACCAGATTCCGAACCTGACACGCGGTCTCCATGTTCGGGAATTATAGCGACTTGGTTAAGGAAGTGAAGCAGAACTGACACCGCCTCGGTCAGAACCGAACGCCGGGCATTCGGGCCGGGTCTGGCGGCCCAGGTTCACCGGTCGCGGTCGGCGATTGCTGACGCGGGGGCCCGAAGGCCCCCGCGTTGGGAATCAGGTATGCGCTAGCGGAGCAACATGAGCTTCTCGGTTGCGGTTCCGTCAGGCAGACTCAGCTTGAGCAGGTAGACACCGTTGGCCAGACCCTGGGGCGACCAGACCGCCTGAGCCTTGCCCGCGGGCATCTCGGCATCAACCAGCACCCCGACCGTGCGGCCGGATACGTCGAAGACCTGAGCGAGCACGCGGCCGGGGACCGGCACATTGTAGCTGACCGTCATCGTCCGGCTGAACGGGTTGGGCGCGCAGTTCAGGTTCGCTCCGGCTCGGGTCAGAGTCGGACCCTCAGCTTCGAGCAAACCCACACTGCCGTCGTACCAGGACTGGGCACTGTCAGCATGGGCCTGAAACTCGGCCTGTGACGTGCCGCCCAGGAACGCAAAGGCGCAGCGATACGAGGACCCGGCCGGAAGGTCGAACGGGCCGACCGAGGTGCACGTTGACCAGTCGTAGTTGCGGTTGGAGTTGCGCTGGACAATCGTGCCGTTCAGGAAGCGCCATTTCTGGCCGTCGGTCATGCACGAATCAGGATAGACGTAGCGCGCGTGGTCGACGCAGGAGAGGTTGGCGAAAGAGCGCGGGGCGAGAATCTTGACGCCGACGGTGGGATTGGCCGAGGAGGCCTGTCGCATCGACTCGGTGCGGCGGACGGTATCGGCCGCGGCCTGGTTGGTGGTCGGGTCAGAGCCGATGTCGAAGTCGGCCATGACCGCGGCGTACATGCCGTTCAGGGCAGTCGAGCCTTCGTTCCTGATGTCATAGACCAGGGCAACGAAGTCGTCGTAGCCTGAGGACGCAACCTGATAGGAATTGGCCGTGATGCGCAGATTCCTGGGACTTCCGTGGCCGGCGTCGTTCATGACCCAGCGGAAGTGCTCGTCGCCGGCCTGGGGTGGCAGAACCGGCCGCAGGCTGTCCACGATGCGGAAATCGGTGTTCGGGCCGCCGGTCGGCGGGTTGCCGTAGTAACGGTCGGCAACGTAGCTCAGGCCGTTGCCCACCAGGAAGCTCGAGTAGTACAACTGGCTGGCCGAGGCCTTGGGATAGGAGAAACCCACACCAAGGTCGAGCCCGGGCGGCAGGTCGTACCCGATTGAGCCCAAGGCAATGACCGAGAGCTTGCAGTAGCCGGTGTCATGGGTCATCATCACCTGGCCCGGAGTCGGCGGCACGCCGACCGACAGGGTGAAACTCGGGTCCCACGAGCCCTGGTCTGAGGTGACATGCACGGTGAACTGAATCTGTGACCCAGGCGGAGTGCCGGCCGATGCCGTCACCTGATAGCGGTCCCCGCGGCTTGTGTCCCCTGGGTTCATCGTGCCGTGGTTCGATGTCGAGTCGCCCAGCGTGATATAGGTCGAGGCCTCGCGCAGCCTGGCCTGCGTGTTGGTTGAGGCCGCATTGCCCATGTTCTTCAGCGTCACGTAGAGGTCAACCGTCTCGCCGGGGTCGAGGTGGTGGTTGCCGCCGTCGTCCACGTAGTAGCTCTGAAACGTAAGATAGGGCATAGGCGTGCCGGTGTAGACCCGGGTGGAGTCGTAGCCGGGCAGCTTGTCCTGGGCCGAGACGGTGACGTACATCCAGCCGACCGTGGCCGGATTGACGATGATGTCTGCCTGGCCTGATGCGTTGGTCCGGCCCTGAGCGCAGACCTCGCCGGCCTTGTACACCCCGACCCGGGCATTCGCCACCGGTGAACCCGAACTCTGGACCGTGACGCGCAGGCTCGAAGTACCGGTCGGGACCGAGTCGGGCGCGTTCACGGTCAGCGCACCCGGCACGTCACTCCAGACCGGCATACCCGGGTCACCCAGCAGATTGTAGTCATAGAAACACCAGCGCCAGACCTCCTGGGTCTGAGGCAGACTGGCATACACGTCCTTGCCCCGGGCATGGGCCACGCCCAGCAGCCACGAATCCTGCTGGATGAAGAAGTCGTAGAACCGTGTGCAGAGCTTCTCCGAAGGCCCGAACGCCGGCGGCGTACCCCAGCCGTAGCGCGAGTTCATCATGTTCGCAACCGTGCCGCCAGAGGCATTGTTCTGAAGTACCACTGACAGACACGACTGGTTCTCGAAGTTGCCCGAGATGCAGGCCATCGAATTCATGATGACCAGCTTGTCCATGCCGTTGGTCTGCGCCCCGGCCTGGCTCGTGGTGTAAATAGGGGAGCCGGCATCGGTGTAGAATCCGTAGTCGTCGCCATGGGCAGCGCCGTGGCAGACGCCATAGCCGGTGTTGATGGCAGACTGGAATGACGAGGGCGCGGGCGAGGCAGCTTTGGTATCGGTCCAGCCAGACGGGGTGATGTTCGCGATTGAATCGGACACTGCCTCGCCGGTGTACCCGGAGAAGAGCGGAACCCAGGGTAGGTAGGCCTTCTTTATGTAGCCTGTGTTCGGATTCTTCTCGTAGCCGAACACCTTGTTCACAAACGTCTGAGCATTGGCGACACTGGCAATCGGTGCACGTCCCAGGTACAGGTCGGCGTAGAAGTCAACCGTATCACCGTTCGCCTCGCCGTACACGCGGTTGCCGTTGCCGTCCCATGACCACTGCAGGTCCATATAGTACAGGTCAGCCGGGATGTTGCCGGTGTTGCCTGAGCAGATGGAGCGGCCGCGGCGGGCCGGAATGACCGAGTGCGCGCCGGCCAGCAGCACCCACATCGTGCCGTGGTTGGTCCAGTAGTCGATGATGAAATTGCGAATCTTCTCCTGCGTGTCGTAGCCCGGGTAGGTCGAGGTAATCCACGACACGGTCTTAAAAACGGTGGTCAACCCCTTGCGGCTGTGCCAGTCGGCCAGCGGCTGCAGGGTCGAGATGTAACTGTCGGCCGTGACAATGACATACTGGGCATCGGTCGGGTCGGTCACGCGCAGGGGCGGGGCAAACTTGGCCAGGTCGTCCGGATTCACGACCACGCTGCGCAGCTCATCTGCGGCCCAGTCGACTTGGGCCTGGGTCAGCGCCACCGCGCCGTAGGTGTTCTCCGTGTAACTGACCTCAATGGTCAGCGACGTGTACAGGCTGACCCTGCCCAAGGCCGGCGCGTACTGGAGCGGAAACACCTCTACGCCGCAGACGCGATACCCGCCCTTGGTCCCGGTATACCCGAACCGGGTCAGCCGGCCGGGAAAGGCCGCGCTTGAAGCGTAGACCTGCGCGTCAGGCCCGGTGAACACCAACTGCTCCTTAGTGCTGAGCGGACGCGGCACCTGGGCCGGATGGATGTTGTAAGTACCGGGCAGCTCGGTCTGCTCTGAAGCAACCACCCTGACGTCAGTCACGGTCGCATGGGCCGGGACTACGAAAGTGAAGATGGCTTCGGGGATAATCGGCTCGCCCGGCGCCGACGTCGACACATAGCCGCGAAGCTCAGGCACGTCATAGCCGTTCGCCGCAAAGAACTTCACCTCGTCCGGGGCAAAGGTGAACGTCTTGGTGACCGTTCCGGCCAGAACCAGGGCCGGCAGCATCAGGACCGCGATGATAAGGCTTCTCGTCAAGTCAGACCTCCGAGGAATGGCAGGCAGAGCCTGCCGGTTGGTGTTTACTCTCAAGGGAAGAAGAACGCCAGTTCCTTTTCCACGTCTTCATCGGGATTCGACGCATGGACCGCGTTGCGGCGAACCGTGGTGCCGAAATCGGCGCGAATCGTGCCCGCCGCGGCTCTGGCCGGGTCGGTCGCGCCCACAAACTCGCGCAACCGCCGCCGCACTCCCGGCCCCTCGACGCGCACCGCAACGAGCGGGCCAGAACTCATGAACTCAGCCAGGCCGGCGAAGAAATCCTTGCCCTGATGGATGGCATAGAACTCCTCAGCCTCGGCGCGACTCAGTTGCCGCAGAACAAGACCGGTAATCACAAACCCTGCCTCCTCAAGCCGATGCAGGACCGCGCCACTGCGGCGGGCCGCTACCACATCCGGCTTGATAAGCAGCAGGGTTGCTTCTGTCTGTGCCGACTCCGACAATCAGAAATTCTATCCCGTGACGAGGCAAGTGTCAATTGACAGCGGTCGGAGACGCCTGACTTCCGGCAGGCGTCCACCCATGCGCGACACCACAACCGACTTCGTGCCCGATAACGCGCGTGGCCACAGAACTAACTTCGGAACAGACCTGGCAACCAGCAGCGCGGCCGGCAACCCGGCCGCAGTCAGCCTTGTGATGGCAACTCACTTCTCGACTCGCGTGCACCCTGCCCGCACATCCGCCGTGCAGCATGGCAACTCGACCGCTGCCAGACCCGATTTCAGACCCGGTGGGGGGAGCGGTTCCCCCAGTCGCTCCCCAAACCAGTCAGGAAGGCAGATGCCCAGGGCCGCGCACATGCCTAAGCTCAGGAGATACGCAACTTAGGCTGCCAGGGCCAGGTCGGGCAGGCTTCGGGCGAGTCAGGACCGGGTTTTGCTGAAAGGCGACCAATGGGCTGCTCAGAGGTCGAGGGAATGGGCAGGTCACAGAACAGCCCCAAGTCCCGCTATCCAGGCCATGCTCATCAGCACTCGCGGTTCCATCTCGGCGGCTTCTGCAATGCCCTGACGCGTCGTGCGCCCGACATCCGGGTGCTGAGCAACAGCGCCTGGCTCCAGCCTCTCCCCTGCCGCTCCTCGACCTCAACGCGCCAGCCTGCGGGCAGCTTGACTTGTGCCCAACCCAGCCTATATTACGGCATATGAAGCGCAGACGTCCTGCGGTCGAGAGAGTCGCCCGGGAATCTCTGTCGCTCGTGCCCGAGCAGGTTGAGACGCTGAAGGAGCACTTCAGTCTTGATGACAAGGTGCGGCTGGAGGACGTGAAGTTCCTGAACCTGACCCGCGACATGCTCTTCGTCTGCCGCGACGCGGCCCTCGACGACGAAACCGCGGCAAAACTGGCCCTGCAGTGCAGATTGGGGACGATATGAAGACAACAAGACAACCATCGAAGAAGACCAACCCCTCTGCAAGACCGCTGTTGTACCAGTTGAAGGTCACGCTGCTGGACTCGAAGCCGCCGATATGGCGGCGGCTGCTGGTCCGGGGTGACACGACGCTGGCGCGTCTGCACGCGATACTACAGACAGCAATGGGCTGGGAGGACTATCACGTGCATACGTTCAAGGTCCGCGGCACTACCTACGCCGTCCCAGACCCGGATTGGGACCCGCCGGTGTCGGATGAGGCCAAGCCGACACTTACCGGTTTGGGCCTGGCTCCGGGCAGCAGGTTCGAATACAAGTACGACATGGGCGATGGCTGGATGCATGATATTGAGGTAGAGGCCGTGGAGGAGGCCGAGACGAAGAACCCGCGCCGAGCGGTCTGCCTTGACGGAAAGCGGGCCTGCCCGCCTGAGGACGTCGGCGGAACCTGTAGGTACGAGTACTTCCTGAAGGTGATTCGCAACCCGAAGCACAGGGAGCACAAGGAGATGCTGAGATGGGTCGGCGGGGAGTTCGACTCAGAGGCGTTCAGTGTCGCAGAGACAGACGAGGAACTGAAAGGCCTGTAGCCGGGCGGCGAAGCTGTATGCGGAGATAATGAGGTAGATGACTGTCGAGCAGTTGGACGCGCTGTTGCTTACCGAGGAGGATGAGCATCTGGAGTTCAAGGAGGCTCGGCAGGAATTCAGCGTCGAGAAGCTGAGGAAGTACTGCTGTGCCTTGGCCAATGAGCGCGGCGGGAAGCTCATCCTTGGGGTTTCCCGGACGAGGCCACGTCGTGTAGTTGGCACTGCGGCATTCCGCGACCTGGTGAATCGTCGCTCAGATCTGGTGCAGGTTCTGCATCTCAGGATTGACGCCGAGGAAATCTCCCATCCTGACGGCCGCGTGGTCGTGTTCGATGTGCCGTCGCGACTGATTGGCGTACCGCTGCGGTACGATGGCGTCTATTGGATGCGAGCCGGGGAGTCACTGACCCCGATGACCGAGGATGTGCTGAAGCGCATATTCGAGGAGACAGCGGTTGAAGTGACAGCGGCACCGATTGACGGCAGTCCGGCCGGGTTGGTCAGTGCCGCTGGCATGGAGGAGTTACGAAAGCTGATGGTAGAAGCAGGTGCGGCACCGGACTTGCTGCGTCAGGGGGATGTTGACCTCCTTTGTGCACTCGGCGGAGTGTCGGGAGATGGCCGGCTGCTCGTGGCCGGCCTGCTGTTGGCCGGGAAGCCGGATACCATCCGCAGTGTGGTCCCGCATGCGCAGTGGCAGTTCAGGCGCATGAAGTCCGACACGGAGTACGACCAGGTGGAGGATGGATACGACAGCATCCCGGTAGCGTTGCGTCGGCTGCGCGAACTGGTTGGCACCAACAACCCCATCGTGACCATTCCGGGCTGGCTGGTGCATCCTGAGTTTCCGCGCTATCCGATGCTTGCGCTGAGAGAACTGATTGTGAATGCTTTCGCGCACCGGGACTACCGGGCGCCAGGCGCGGTGGTGCTGAAGCTCTACCCCGACCGACTTGAGTTGAGCAACCCGGGCGGGTTCGTGGGGGGCGTGACGCCGGACAATATCCTGCATCACCCGTCAGTGCCACGGAATCCGGCGCTGTTTAGCGCGCTTACTCGTATCCGACTGGCTAATGCGTCGAATCTTGGCGTCCCGCGCGTTTACCGCGACCTTCTGAGCGAAGGGAAGGAACCGCCGGTCTACTGGACGTCCGGGCAGGCCATACGCGTGACCGTGAAGGGACAGGAGGCACGTCGCGAGTTTCTGCAGTTGGTGAAGGAGAATCCGGGACTTGATATAGACGACCTGCTCGTGCTTCACTACCTAACGCGTCACCGCGAAGTGACTGTTCGCACGGCAGCAACCATCTGTCAGCGGCCCGACGAAGTAGCGCGAGAGACACTGGGACGTCTTGTTACGCAGTGGCGTTTGCTCGAGCCTTGTGGAGTTGGGAAGGGCAGGTATTACCGGCTTTCTCGCAGTGCGTACGGCAGACTGGTTGGCGTTCTCGGCTATGACGTTGATAGTCGGCTCGCCCTTGAGAACGCCAGAGCTCGCGTGCTTGAAGCGCTTCTGCGAAGGCCTCTCTCGAATGCCGATGTGCGCGAGATAACGCAGATGTCCCGGCCGCAGGCCCTCAGACTGATGCAGGCCTTGGAACGCAACGGACAGGCCAAGCTTGATGGCCGGGGTCGTGCAAGTCGTTGGGTCCACACCGGGAGTCGGGCATGAATGCGTGGTGATGCATTAGAATGCAACACGTAGCATTACTTGCCGGCAATCGCGCTAATCACGGCGCCAATCGCCCAGACGCCTGCCAAGGGTAATGCCGCGTATCCAGTTGGAAATACTGTGGTTAGGTCGTATCCGGACCGCAGGGTGGATTAGGTCGGAATTGGCTCCAGGATTAGGTCACAACCTAATAGCCAATCAATTGCCAAGAATGCAAAGAGGGGCTCGCCGTGCTCTTCTGCTTCGACGCCAATCAGGAGTACCAGCTTCAGGCGATAGCCGCGGTCGTTGCCCTGTTCGAGGGTCAGATGCGCGTGGAGAAGGACCTGTCGTTCGATCTGGGCGCGTCCTTCCCCGCAGTGCCGAACCGGTGGGAGTTGGATGAAGCGACGGTGCTTGCCAACCTGCAGAAGGTGCAGGTCGTGCCGCGGTTCAGCGCGGGCTAGATTTGCTCTTCGTCGAAGAAGAGGTTGACGTACTGAACCCCGGGCGTACGGTTCAGGTCGCGGATGAGGGCGTCGCCCTGGTCTTTGCGCTTGAGCCGGACGTAGAAGGAGAGCTCAATCAGGTCAGTGTCGCCGAGTGAGCGGACGTTGACCGGAGTCACCTTGGCGCAGTGGCCGTCGAGAATCGCCTGGTAGGGCGGAACCCGGTCGCCGGTGTCACGGTAGTTGAACTGAAGCAGGTAGTCGTCGCGCCGGGGCGTGGCGAACTTCCAACTGTAAAGCAGCAGAATCACCAGCCCGATGCACAAAGTGCCGACCAGGGCGACGTCGTAGAAGCCGACGCCCGAGGCCATGCCCACGCCAAGAGCAAGAAAAACGTAGACGATGTCCTGCGTGTTCTTCACCGCGTGGCGGAAACGGACGACCGAGAGTGCGCCGACAAGTCCGAACGCCCGGGCCAGGTTGTTGCCGATAACCATGATGACGACCGCGGTGGCCATCGAGAGCAGGATGAGCGTGTTGGTATACGCGACCGAGTAGCCTGGACCCCGATAGGTACGCCGGTAGAGCCAGGCGATGGCGACCCCGCAGAGGAAGGCGACCCCAATCTTTACCGCCACCTGCGGGCCGCTGACCGGCAGCAGTTGCAGTTCCTGGACCAGTCCTCGCAGTGCTTCCATCAGACGGCTCCGGTGAGGACAGAGGGATGAGGAATGAGGAGTGAGGAGCAGAACTCTGACTCCTGCTTTCTGACTTCTGACTTCGGCACTATGCCTCCTTGCGGGGTTGAGATTGTCCAGCCTCAAGCAGCACGCCGTTGGCCCACTTCTCGACCCGGCGGCGCTCCAGCGGCCCGGGCGCGAGAGGGAACTCGACCGTGTGGCCAATGCCCCGCAGCTCTTTCTTCTCGACCCGGTGGATGTCAATTCCGAGGGCGAACTTGGAGAACGCCGTGCGTTGCAGGTCGAAGCGCCGCACCACGGCACGGACCCACTGGGGCACGTGCATGTAGAACTTCACCTCAAAGACGAAGTGACCGGGAATCAGGAACTTCATATCGCGGTCAACGTAGAGCGCGGCAAGTCTTGGGTAGAGCCGGGAGCGGATGTTGCGGTCAAAGGTAAGCCGCAGCGTCGGGTCGAAGCGGCCGAAGAACGCTTCACGCTCGTAGGCAACGAGCACCACTGGTATCATCCGGCGCCGGTGGTAGTTGTAGAGGAAGCGGCCCGCGGCCTCGGCTTGACGCGAGCCCGGCTCAAGAGGCAGGGACGTGCTCGGGCCATAGCCGGAGAAGACCTGCTCCACGCTGTCCCAGCGCACCGGGGCCCGGCTCTTGGAGATGAAGTCTTCCTGCTTGCACTTGATTTCAAGGAACACCGTGCTGTTCGGCTCGGGCTCGTTGTAGCCGCGGATGCGGAGTTTCTTCTTCAGCCGGAATCCATCGAACTTCTCGTCGTAGCAGGCGAAACGCCGGGTGTCGTAGTAGATACTACGGACGGTGTACTGGCGTTCCGCGCACGCCTCACAGAATCCGTCCAGACAGACGTACGGTCGGAGCGCGGCCCGGAGTTCGGGCAGCAGGGCTTTGGGTACGACATACTTGTACTCCAGCCGGCCTGCGACCGGCGCGGAAGGAGCAGCAGGGCGGCCCGGGGCAGTCTGGCGCAATGCTAGTCCGTGACCACGAGTCGGCGCACGCCCGATGGCGAGCGAGCAAAGTAGACGCCCGGCGCAAGGCGGGAAACGTCGTTCGCCCCGGGCTTGAGGTGGAGTACCTCCCGCCCAGTCACGTTCAGCAACTCTGCCTTGTATGCTGTATGCTGTTTGCTGTATGCTCCCAGGTTGAGCACACCGCGCACAATCGTCGGCCCGCGGTTCGCATTTCGTGCTTCGCACTTTGCAGCTCCCTCGCTGACGCCGCCGGTCGGGTAGCTGAGCGTGGCGAAGTCGTTGCCGGTGCCTGAGCCGGTGCTGGAGCCGGTGACGTAGACCGCGCCTGCCGGACCCAGCGCAATCGCCACCGCGCCGTCGTCGCGGCTGGCCGGGCCGTCGTACCGCTGCACCCAGTCCTCCTGTCCGAGGCTCGAGTATCGGATGGTTGCGTAGTCGCTGCGTGTACCACTGCCGGCGCTGGTGCCGGCCACATAGACGTTGCCGGCCGCGTCGACGGCGATGGCCTTGGCTTCATCGAAGCCGGAGTCAGGCCCGTTGTAGCGTGCGACCCATGCCTGGGTGCCGTCGGGCAGGTACTTCACCGTGGCGAAGTCTGCATCCGTCGCCGGGTCCAGGCTCGAACCGGTGACATAGACGTTGCCGGCGTCATCGACCGCCAGCGCGTAGGCCCAGTCCGTGCTGTGGGCCGGGCCGTCGTACCGCCGGACCCAGAGTGAATCACCAGCCGGGTTGTACTTGATGGTGGTGAAGTCGAGGCCGTTCGGCCCGGCGCTGCCGCCGGTGACGATAACATTGCCGTCCCGGTCCACGGTCATCGCCCGCGCTTCGTCTTGCTCGTTGGCCGGGCCGTTGTAGCGACGAACCCAGAGAGTCTCCCCGTTTGATGCGTCGTACTTGACGGTAACGTAGTCCCAATTCAGAACGTAGGGACTCCCGCTGTTGCCCACGGTATAGACGTGGCCGGAAGCGTCGGTCGCGACTCCGATGCAGTAGTCCTCGTCAATGGTCGCGTAGGTGCTGGCCCACTGCTCAGACCCGGTCGCATCGTACTTGACCAGAAGCATCTCCCAGAAGGTCGTGTCCCCGGACGTGTAGCCGGCAGCATAGACGCCGCCCACGTCGTCGGTCGCAACCGCCAGGCCGTGGTCGTTGCCATTGGCCGGCCCGTTGTACAAGGCGGCCCAGTGCTGGCTGCCGTTCGCACCGTAGGCGATGGTAACCATGTCGGTCCAGAGGCTTGCGTCCGAGCAGCCACCGGTGACGAAGACTTCTTCATTACGGGCGGCAATCGCCCGGGCCTGGTCGTCACCCTGGGCCGCACCGTCATAGCGCTGGGCCCAGAGTGACTCGCCGGTTAGGCTGTAGGCTATGGTCACGATGTCGTTGGCCGCCGAAGAACTCCAGCTCGAACCGGTCACGCAGACGTTGCCGGCGCTGGTGACCGCCATGCCCCAGGCCTGGTCCTCGTCGTTGGCCGGGCCGTTGTAGCGGGCAATCCAGCTCTGGCCGACCGCGGCCAGACACAGCGTTCCAAGAATCAATGCAGTTCGCGTGTAGCTCATCCTATTCTCCTTTCACCAGACGATGCACACCTGATACCTGACGCACGTAGTACACTCCGGGCGGGAGGTGGCTGACGTCGTTCTCGCCCGCATGCAGGTCGAGTACTTTGCGGCCGTCGGACGTGAAGAGCGAGACGCAAGACGCAGGCACGGGGTGAAGGCGAAGTACGTTACGGACGACGGTGGGACCGGACCTCTCTGTTGCTACTTCCGTCTTCTCATTCGGCTCACTCGTTCCCGTGGCGAAGTCGCGCGGGTACTTCAGCGCCCTGCCAATCTGGCCACCGGTGTTGTAGGTCCAGACCACCTGGCCCGAGGGCGTAACCTCGACAAGTCTGCTGGCCGTACCGAGCGTGGCCATCGTGTTGCCGTTCGGCAGCCGGTAGGCTCCTCCCAGATGCTGAGCGTAGAAGGCCGAGCCGTTCTGGTAGGACCAAGTCGGCAGGCTAGGGCCGAAAGCCGAATCAGGATGGATGTAGTAGTGGTCGTTTGAGTCGAGCGGCGCGGTGAGCTCGGTGATGACTGAGTAGTCGTTACCGCTGCCTGGCCGGTCCCCGTTGTTCAGCACCAGGATGTTACCCGCGCCAGGCATTCCCGGCCTGACCCAGTTGCCGCCGTGAATCACATAGAAGACGCGGTCCGCGGACGTGCCCCGACCGTAGTTCTGCGGGTTGCCCCAGCGGTAGAGGATGTCCCCGCCCTTGCCGTGCCGGCCCCCGGTGCTGCCGCGTGCCTCCTCGGTCGTGGTCGAATGGTCAATGACGTAGATTTCGTGCAGATTGTGTGAAGTGAGGATTATCTCGTCTCGCTCCTCGTTGTAGTCCACTGTGTTGCAGTGCATCCAGTCCCCGCCCTGCACCGAACCCAGGTTGATGTTCAGTCGCTCAGGGTGTTCACGTATCACCCCGTAGTTCGGCTTCGAAGGGTCCACGTCCTGTATCAGGTGGTCCCAGAAGTGCCATTCCCAGACCACGCCCCGACTTACCGGGTCCCATTCGATGACCTCGTCGGGCCAGATGTCACCGGTGATGCTCTGTCGACCGAGTGACTCGGCCTGGGCCCGGGTCTTCCGGTCCCAGGAAACGACCAGCACGTGGCCGTTGGGCATCGGGTGGATGTCGTGATGCTGCTGGTGGTAGGAGTTGGACCAGATGAAACTCTCGATGACGTTGCCGCTCCAGTCATAATGCTCAATCAACCCCCCGTAGGCCGCGCCGCGCATCGTCGCACCCGAATAGACGCCCGGCCGCCACATCGTCGAGTCCGGCATCAGGTAGGGAACGTACGATACTCCCGAGTTGCAGTTCCAGGTGTTCACGGTCTGGCCGTCGTTGGTGACGAGCCGGCAGGTCCGGCTGCTCATCGTGTTGACGAGCGTCAGCCCGTCGTAGACCTGGGCCAGGGCAAGCCCGGCCAGACCCACGAGCAGCAGTACCAGCCTCCGGACAGTGTTGTTCTTGGCCA
>CAZQFS010000064.1:0-13865 GCA_964592755.1 uncultured bacterium
CCGCCCGCGGCCTCGCCGTGTCCCCGCCGACCACCGCTTACTACGGCATGCGCCCTCCCAGTAAAGCCGAAAGTCGAACCGGTGATACAACCGGAACGTCCTCCCCATTCGCTCGGTAAATTATAAACACAGGCCCGGCGGCGGGGGATTGAACGTGGCGGTGTTGGGGTTGGCGGGCTTTTGTCTGCACCTGGTGGCGCTGGTGGGAGCGGTATGGGTTCTGTCCAACCTGGAACGAACTTTCCGCGCCGCGGTCGGGACCCTGCGATGGCGTATCAAACTGGCGATGATCGGCATGGTGGTGTTGTTCGGATGCCGGGTTTACACGGGGAGCCAGGCGTTGCTGTATCGATCCGTCCATTCTCAACTCGAGCTCCTCAATGTCGTTGCGCTGCTGATCGCGTCCGCGGTCGTGACGTTGGCACTCCTTCCGGTGGAACTGGTCGAACGGCTGCCATCGGTCTGTCTGAACCGGCGCCTGTTCGGATTCTGCCCGGGCTGCGGCACGGTGCGGGCTCTGTCCCACCTGCTGCATGGCGACCTGACCGGAGCACTCAAGCAAAACATCAACTGCCTGGTAGTGGCACCGCTGCTACTTGGGCTTGCGGCGTGGTATGCGGCGGTAGCATTACGGCCCCGCCGCCTTTCCTGAAGGATGAAACCGCCGGCGGTTTGACTTCGCCGGGCGCGAACCTAGAATGTTATCCTTCGGCGAGGGTTCTCTCCCAAGAAAGGACAATACCATGAAGAGATTCGTGACCTTGTTCGCATTCCTGCTTGCCGGTCTGGCCTCGGCCCAGCCGTTCCACGAGGGCAAGTACGCCCTGTTTCCGCGGCCCGAGCCGACCGACCGCGAGTCGACCCACCACTTTGACGTCCGGCACTACCGGATCGACCTGAACCTGCCCATGGTCTCGGGCGCGATGAGCGCACGATGCCAGGTCAAGCTGGTTCCGCGTCACGATGGCTTTGACACGTTCAGCCTGCACTTTGTGAATCTGGTCTGCGACTCCATCCGTCGCGCGGGCAACGCCTGCACGTTCACAGCCGGAAGCGGCCGGCTGCTAGTGGACCTGGACCGCACGTTCGCCAACGGCGAGACCCTGGCCGTGGATGTCTACTACCACAGGAATTCGGGCACGTCGAACCGTGGCTACTACTGGTACGCGCGCGGTACTCAGAACATCCCCCACGCGGTGACGTATTCGGTGACCGAGACCGATGACTCGCGTTACTGGTTCCCGTGTTTTGATCAGCCGTGGGACAAGGCCGAACAGGGCTGCCAAGTGAACATCACGGTCCCGGACTCGATGTCTGGCTGCGCCAACGGGACGCTCGACTCGATTACGTCCGGCTCCCAGACGAAGACGTACTGGTGGACCCACCGGTTCCCAATATCCACCTACCTGATGTGCTTTGCCGCGTCGAAGTTCGCGGACTGGCAGGTCTGGTGGCAGCACGGCTCGGACTCGATGCCGGTGCGCTACTACGTCTGGCCCGAGGATTCAACCCTGGCGGCAAACAACTTCTCGCGCATGAGTGACATGCTTACCTTCCTCTCGCAGCCGGACCGGTACGGGCTCTATCCCTTCTCCTCCGAGAAGTACGGCATGGTGGCGGTCTATCCCTACCCGTGGGGCGGAATGGAACACCAGACCATGACCACGATTCACCGCCAATGGGCGCGCTCGGGCTCGGTTAACGGCATCGTGCACGAACTCGCCCACCAGTGGTGGGGCGACATGGTGACGTGTCTGGACTGGCGGAATATCTGGCTGAACGAGGGATTCGCCACCTACTCGGACGAGTTGTACGAGTACCACTACCGGGGCCGGTCGTCATTCATCAGCCTGATACAGGGGCGGGCCGACGACTACTTCAGCGAAGAGGCGAGCGACCCGCACCCGATTTACGACCCGCCGCCGGGCCACGAGTTCGACTGGGGTCACTCCTATTGCAAAGGCGCGTGGGTGCAGCACATGCTGCGCTACGTGCTGGGCGACACCAACTGGGCATCGCCGGGTGTCTTCTACCAGGCGCTGCGCGCTTACGGCGACAGCCTGAGGTATGGCACGGCCAACACCGACGATTACGAACGGATTGTCGAAGGCGTGACCGGCCTCGACCTGGAGTGGTTCTTTGACGAGTGGGTCTACCGGCTTGGATACCCGGAATACCACCTGGGCTGGCAGGCGCGGCAGACCGGCGAGGCCTGGTCAGTGATACTGAATCTGAGTCAGAACAACATGTCCGGGGCGCCATCGTGCTTCCACATGCCGGTTGAACTGCGGGTGCGGTTCGCCTCGGGCGACACGGTCATCCGCTACGAAGTTGCGTCCAACCCGCAACGCAACGAGTTCCCGGTCCGCGCCCAGCCGGTGGGCGTGGACTTTGACCCGAACGAGTGGATTCTGGACCAGGCCTCGGTGACGGTGGGCATCGAGGAGAACAAGGCCGCGACGGTTACGCGACTCACCCTGCTCGGTTCCAACCCTGCTTCTGCTGCCGTGCACCTGCAGGTTGAGCTGCCCGTATCGGGCAACGTCAGGCTTGAGGTCGCTGACCGGGCCGGCCGGCTGGTGCGCACGCTCGCGTCAGGAAAGCTGGGCCCCGGACGCACGGCTGTGCAATGGAACCGCACCGACGACCGCGGCAAACGACTCGGTCAAGGTGTGTACTTCGTAAGACTGAAGGCCGGCTCAGAGCAGCGGACCCTGAGTCTGGTCCTTGCCCCCGGCACCGGCTCGGGTATCTTCTGACGCGAGCACGAGCTCGATACCCAGCTCCCTGAGCCGGTCCCTTAGTCCCTGAGTGACGGCGTCGGTTCGGAACTCACGCCAGCGAGTCAGTTCCTCAGGATAGTCGGCGAGCGCCGCTCGGAAGCTGCGAAAGACATTCTCGCTCTGAAGTGCGGCATCCAGGCGCGCGCGCAGCGGCGGGCTCACGACGGTGCGGGTGAACTCCTCCATCGCCGCATAGCCCTGGCGCCCGGACAGAGGCGCGATACGCACGTACCGGCCGGGCACAGCCCGAATCTCCGCCAGCAGACGGTCACGGTTGTAGCTGAAGACCGGCACTACCTCGCCGGTTTCCGTGTCGAGGTAGTGAGGAATGCCTTCGGCCCGGTTTTGCAGAGCGAAGAACAGGTCTTTTGCCAGAACCGTCAGTTCGCGCACATCTGATTCTACGCCGGCCGGCAGGGGCGTCAACGTCATCTGACCCGCCACGATACGACCGACCATGCACCTGCTGCCGCGTGCGGCGATGGAATCGGCGGCCGAGCCGCTTCCGCAACCGACAGTGTATTCGTTGACGCGACTGCCGTCATCTCTGTTTCGGCAACTCACGTCTCGACTCGCGTGCATCATGGCCGCGCATCCGCAACTCAGCCTGGCGATTCGAGCGGCGTCTGACCTAACCTGCACCTTGGCCCGGGGAACGGCTCCCCCAGTCACTCCCCAGACTGCTCAAGGAGGCAGGTAGCAGAGGCCGCGCATAGGCCTAAGCGTCGCATGTAAGCAACTTATGCTGCCAAAGCTGAACCGCGTCCGCCTCAGACGGGCGAAGACCGCGTCCGGATGAAGTGCGCTCTGTGGGCGGCTGAGAAACCAGTAGAGCCGGCAGGTCACAGGGCACTTCCAAATCCCTGACCACATGCCATGATAGCGTCCCGCCTGTCGGACGTCGGGCGCAGAACAGCAAGTACACCCTCGACCTTCTCCATAGCTCTGCCGGCGCGAAGCTGACTCGCCTCGCCGCCCACTCTTGACGCCCGTGATGGACACCGAAGGCTTCCCGTCTTGACGACCAGAGGCAGGATACGTGTCCGTGCCTCAGGACACTAAAGAAACCGACGCGCGGGCGTGTTCGCGGCCCGAACCAGCCGGCTATCTCAGGAACAGCCCGGCCAGGATTCCGGCGACGACCAAGGCCGGCAGCATGTTGAGTACCTTGAGCTGTCTTATCTCGAGGATGTTGATGCCCAGTCCAAGAAGAATCAGCCCTCCAGCCGCGGTAATCTCGCGCACGACCGCGTCGGCCAGGACCGGCCTGAGCGAGCCGGCAAACAGTGTCAGGGTGCCCTGATACACGAGCAGCGGGATGACCGAGAAGAGCACGCCGATACCGAAGGACCCGGCCAGGGCCGCCGCGGCAAAACCGTCGAGCACCGACTTGGCGATGAGCAGGTTGGGCTTGCTGCCCAGTCCTTCTTCGATCGCGCCGAGCACGGTCATCGAGCCCATGCAGAAGAGCAGGAACGCGGTGACCATACCTTCGGTGAACCGCGCACTGGTGGACTTGAGCCGGGTCTTGAGCCAGTCGCCGAACCGGTTCAAGTGTCGGTCGATGTTCAGCAGCTCGCCTGACAGGGCGCCGAGGACAATCGAGAAGATAAGGATGAGCAGGTGCTCGGTCCTGGCCGCCATCCTGAACCCGATGAACAGAGTGAACAGGCCAATGCCCTGAAACGCGACCTCGGCCAGTCGTCGGGGCAGACGGGCGTGGAGCAGTGTGCCGACCAGGCTGCCGATGATGACCGCGGCGGCGTTGATGAGCGTGCCGAGGATTCTCATTGCAGCCGGCTCCAGCCTTCGTGTCCGGCTTCGGTTCTGCCGCCCAGTTCGAGGAATGCGGTCTCAACGTTCAGCCGGTGCGGCCCGTCATTGCCTTGCAGCGGACTCAGGCCCTCGCAGGCGCGCAGTGTCTGTGCCAGACTTCTGCCTGCCTGTACGCCGAACGCCACCCGTTCATGCAGGTCGTCAAGGTAGACGCGGTCTCGGCCGAAACGCCGCTCGATTTCATCGGCTGAGGCGGTCGCATGTCCGTGCCCGGGCACGAGCATGCGCACGTCGAGTGCGGCCAGGGTCTTGAGGGTATCGCGGTAGCGGGCAAGGCTCTCCATGACAAAGGGGATTTCGATGTCGCTCAGCATGTCGCCGGCCCAGAGCAGTCCGGTTGCGGCGTGGTAGACGACAAGATGCTCGGGTGCGTGGCCCGGGGCGTGGATCAGTCGCAGCACTTCGTCGCCGACCGTCAGCGTCGTTTCACGCTCGAACACCTCGTCCGGCTCAGGCATGGCGAACGGGTGTGTGCGTTCGACCCGGCTCTGCCGCTCCCATTCAGTGGCCTGGCGTTCGATTGCCGCCCTGAACTCGGCAAGCACGGCCACCGCCTCGGCCTGCTGCACAACCGGCACGCCGGGAAAGTACTCCGGGCCGAGCAAATGGTCCCAGTGGCTGTGGGTGACGACCAACCGATGCGGCCGGGCATCCTGCTCGTACACCGCCGCCCGAATGCGGTCCACTTCATCCGGGAAAAGGCCCGGGTCAATGAGCACGGCCTGCCCGGCCGACACAAACACGCCGGCGTTATACGTCATGGCGCGGCAGGGAAAGAGAAAGAGGTGACGTGTCACCGGCGGCTCGCTATCGCCGCGTGCCGGAAACACGTGACCAGATGGTCATTGACCATCCCCGCGGCCTGCATGAATGCGTGGCAGATGGTCGGGCCGCAGAACTGAAAACCGCGACGACGAAGGTCCTGACTCATTGCGTCGGCTTCCCGGCTTGTGGTCGGGATATCGGACAGGCGACGACAGCGGTGGTCGATGGTGCGGCCCCGGGTGAACTGCCAGATGTAGCGGTCAAAGGAGCCGAACTCACTTTTCACGGCAAGAAACGCCCGGGCGTTGGCGATTGTCGCCTTTATCTTCAACCGATTGCGGATGATGCCCTTGTCCGCGAGGAGTCGTCGGATGTCGGCCTCGGTGTAGGCGGCGATACGCCGCGCGTCGAAGTGGTGGAAGGCACGGCGGAAGCCGTCGCGTTTCTTCAGAACTATCGCCCAGCTCAGCCCGGCCTGGAACGCATCGAGCACGAGGAACTCGAACAACTTCCGGTCATCGTGCAGCGGCACGCCCCATTCTTCGTCGTGGTAGCGGACCATCAGTTCGTTCTCGGCCGGCCAGGGACAGCGCTGGTTCGTGTTGGAGATTCGGTTCATGGCCCGGCCAGGTTACCGCACGTCCGGCGGGAATCAAGCCGTACACAGCAAGGGGTGCATTGCGGCTCATGAGGCAGGGAGTGGGCTGACACCACATGAGTGCTCCGCACGCACCCCGGACTGTTCGTTCGGCAGGCGGACACAAGATGATACAGCTTCACCTCCGGGTCTGTCAACCTTGGTCGCCCTCCCGAAACCCGATATTCAACCACGAAAGCACGGAAGGCACAAAGGAATGGGTGCACTTCGGGCTCTCGGCCATCTGCTCGGACTTCTTGCCTTTCACGGCAGTCGATCTCGGGATGAAAACGCTCTTGAGAGTCCGGCGTCGGGCCAAAGCCGGCTCGTCACCTCGTTGCCGTCTATCTCAGGCATCGGCCGTAGATTCGCCAAGCAGAGAACCATGCGCCGCGGTTCTGTTTGAGGCGTGGTATGGCGGCTCGGGCTGCGGCCCGGAAATCCCGCTTCCACTCGACCGGGTAGTTGACCACCAGATGGCCGCGCATGGGTAACAGTGCCAGGAGCCGTGGCACGAAGGTGCCGAAGTCCGGCGGCCGGTCAAAGAGGTTGACCGCGACCCGACCGTATCGCCGGCCTTTCTCGAGGTATCGGCGTCGGACAACGTGAACCGGCACGTCGTCGAGCCGGAATGCGCCGCGGTTCACCCAGGTTCGTCGGACCGGGAGAAGCCGGGAGCAGAACCAGCCCGGGCCCTCGTGGAAGATGGTCTTGCGGCCCAGTTCGAGGAAGTGGCTGAAGATGTCCTGGAATGGCTCAAGCCGGGGCCGCGCCACCGTCCGGGGGCGACGCCAGTACACGTCGTCGGCACAGGTGTCTTCCAGTCTCATCCCGAGCTTGTCCATGACGCTGAACGTCGGGGCCGGCCTGCTGCGGTCGAGTGTGTTTAGGCCGACCCAAGTGCGCCCGGTCCGGCGAATAAGCGGGAACAGGGCGCGGGTGAACCGGGTGGCAATGCCATTGCCCTGAAACTCCCGCGCGACCCGCATTCCCCAGAGCCACGCATCGTCCGGGTTGAGATGGGCGACCGCGCTGAATGCGACGATGCGACCATCTTCGCGCCAGACCCAGCATTGGCCGGGCAGTCCCTGTCTGGTGTGGGCCTTGATGATGAGCCTGACGTAGAAAAAGTTCTCCAGGTGCCGGGCAAACTCCCGAACCTCGGGGAAGAATGCAGGCCGGTATGGTTCAAGCAGGGTCGGCTACCTGACACATGAAACGCGAACTGCCTGACCGCCAGGCCCCTTCAGGAAGTACACGCCGGGTCGAATCCCGGTCTCCGGTTTCCACCGACCGCTGCTCAGGCTCGCGATTCTGCGTCCGAATGCGTCGAGCACAAGGACCGGGCCGACACCACTGACCTGACACGCTGTCCGGAAAGGACTGGGCCAGACTTCGAGCCGTTGACTGCCCAGAGCCGGCGCGGAATGGTCGCCGATGCCGGTCACGGCACGCAGAAGGTCTATCCGTCCGGCACCGTAGACACAGTCCTTGCCCGGGCTGCCCAGGTCTACCGCGGACAGCTCAAGGACTTCGTCCACCTGGGCGGGCGACATACTCGGGTCGAACGAAAGCAGAACCGCCGCGGCCCCGGCCGCGAGCGCCGTGGACCAGGACGTGCCGGACACAATCGTGTACCCGCCGCCGAGCAGAGTCGTCTTCACCTCCACGCCGGGTGCGGCGAGCTCGGGCTTGGTCAGTCCGGGCGGGTAGACGTAGTCGTTGAAAGGCGCAACCTCCTGCCAGGTAACCGGACCCCGGCTGGAGAAGGAGGCAATCACGTCACTCGCGTCGGTTGCACCGACCGCGACGATACCGGCCAGCGTACCCGAGCCGGTGTTCTCCGGGTTCCACCAGGGCGGTGGCACGTGACCCGGACAGCGCAGGTTATGGGGCGGGTTGACATTGCCCTCGCTGCCGGGTGAGGAAAACTGACACAAACCCGCGGCATTGACGTTGGTCGCCACGGTGCGCCAGGTTGCCTGCTGCGGGTTCCAGGAGAGTAACCAGCCGAGCGGCAGGCAGATTACGTCCGCCCCGTGAGTTGGTGAGAGTGGCGGCGAGACGCAGAACTGCATCGCCTGCCAGCACTGGCTTTCGGCAATCACGTCGGCCGTAGCCCGGACGCGGCAGACCATCAGTTGCGCGTCGGGCGCGACCCCACACTGCGAGCCCGAGGTGCCGTCGGCCGCAACAAACCCCGCCGTCATGGTCCCGTGGCCGTGCTCATCCATCGGGTCGTCGTCGTTGTTCTCGAAATCCCAGCCGTGATGCGGGTAGTTCGGGTCGGTCCAGAGATGGTCGGAAAGGTCCGGGTGATTGTAGTCGGTTCCGGTGCTGATGAGGCCGACGACCACGTCCTGGCCGGTGTAGCCCAGGGCCCAGACCGCGGGCGCGTTGATGCGCTGCACGCCCCAGGGAATCTCATCTGACCGGCCGGCTCGCGTTCCGGGTGAACCGGGCACGCCCGGCGCAGGAACAAGGTCATAGCCCACATAGTCAACCTCGGGTCTTGCTGCCACGTCGCGGACCAGCTCCGGTGTCGCCTCGCAGTAGACCGCGTTGACTATCCAGAGCGGCGTGATGTTGCGGGCGCAACCCGCGTTCAGCCGCGCGACCAGTCCGGATTGCTCCGCGGCCGCAAACTCCGCGAGCACCCGCGCGACCTTGGCGCGACGCTCGGGCCGTGCCCTTGCCTCGACCAGTGAGTTAAGCAGCCCGGGGTCGAACTGCGTTTTCAGTACGACATGCACCGGCACCAGCTCGTCGGGCTCGGCCTGGGCGAGGCGTGCTGCCAGTTCCGGCGACAGACTCCCGAATACGACGCTGGCCAGCGCGGTCAGGAAGACAGCAGCGGCTTGATGCATTTTCTCCTCCTCTGGTCAAAGCCTGACTTTGTCCTTGGGGCAGGCATGGTCATCCCGCCAGCTCAAAGTAGAGCTTCACGGCCGCGGCGATGAACTCCGGACAGCGCGTGGCAAACACCCCGGCCCTCATCGCGCGGGTCAGGGCCTTGGCGCTCGAGATGTCGTGGCCGATGAGGTCACGGCAGTAAATGCTGCCGTACTTCTGCTCGAATCGGCGGCACAGCGCCTGAACCCGACGGTAAGTCGGCTGCCGGCTCTGACCCGGGCGGAGTCGGCCGTATTTGAGGCCCAGGGCCATCACTGCGCCCGCAACCGCACCACAGACCGAGCCGCGCCGGCCCATGCCTGCGCCAAACCCGGTGGCAATCCTCGGTATCAGACGCGAGTTCAGCCGCATCTGCTCAGCGACCGCGGCCAGCACGCACTCCGCACAGTTGAAATCCTGCTCGAACCGGCGCTGCGCCCGTTCTGCTGCCTGCTCGGCGGGCCGGCGTCCGGATGTCACCTGCCGGTGGCGAGTCTCTGCCATGTCACCAGCGCCTGCTCTTCAAGACTCCGGGCCAAGGTTAGAGCCACAGCCTGCCGTTCCCGGAGTTCCATGGCCCAGCTCTCGGCTCTGGTCACACTCCCCGGGCAGGGCAGCTCAGCCCGCAGCGGGTCGAGCAGCTCGATTTCCTGCTGGTAGAGCGCGGTCAGGTCGGCTGCCCCGGACCGGTACTCCGGGTAGTTTTCCGCGAGCCAGGCAAGATACTGAAGCCCGGTCTGCCGGTCCGTGACCAGTCGGTCAAAGGTCCAGTAGTTCGCCTGCACCACGTTCGACAACTGGCCCGAGTCGAGTCTGGTGAAGTCGTCGGCTCGCAACCGTTCGGCCCACTTGTCGAATGCGGACAGACCAGAGTAGTACTCGCCGTACTTGTCGGTAGTGAGATTCTGAACCACGGTGCTGAACGACCGCTTCACGCTCTCCTTCTCGCCCGGAGCATTGGCTTTCCGAGTCAGCACCACGACCGCAGAGGGGAACTTCTGCGCCAGCTCGTAACCCTTGCGCCTGTCGAAGTAGGTCCGGCAGAACAGCTCGGCACCGTTCTTCTGGTAGCCGGTGACGACTCCCCATTCGGGCATCTCCCTCAGGTCAATCGCAAGGACCGGCATCCCCGCGTCGATGCTCTTCCTGACGGCCGCGACAATCTGAGGCTTGTTCTTGCCGTCGGCTGAGACATGCCGCCAGTCGGCTTTGAGACCGACCGCGGCCAGCGCCTCGGACGCGGCGTCAAAACCACAGGTCGCGTCCGGCGAACTCGGGCACCAGGTGTCGAAAAAATGGGTGCGGAACGCGGCCCCCGAGACGCCGCACAGGTAGATGTAGTCTCCCTTGATGCCCTGCTGCTGCCGGACGGCATCGAGTGCGCCCATGAATGAGTTCGACTTGCCTTCCAGCCAGCCGAGCGCCGGCACGCCTGGAATGACCCTTGCTGCCGGGTCAGGCACTATGTCCTGCTGCCACTCCCTGAGCATCACGCCCAACCTGCCCCTGGGCAGAACCAGGGGCAGCTCCTCTCGGTCGCGGCGGAACACCACTCGGACACTGTCCGTGGTTGCGCTCTCTTTGGCCCGCTCCAGGTCGGCAAGGCAGCCGACAGTCGAACCGTTGTAGCTGACCAGCACATCGCCGGCCCGCGCGCCAGCCCGGGCCGCAGGGCCATCGGCCGCGGCCGACGTAACTTCAAGCCAGTGGCAGTGTTCGACCTCGACCGTGGTCCTGACCGCAAGCTGCTGACTTGCCGGGCAGTCGGCACAACTGCTGCCGCAGGGCTGGGCGCTCGCGGGCGCAGCAACAAGCAGCAGCACTGACAGATGACTTGAGAATCTCATGGCTGATTCTCCGGCGCGCGGGGCAGGCTGTCAAGCGAAAACAGGCTCCCCAATCCCGAAGTTGACTGCCGCGAAGGCCACGAAATCCGAGCAGAGGGTCAGAAGCCCGAAGTGCACCCATTCCTTCGTGCCTTTCGTGGCTCAATGTCGGGTTTCGGGCTGAGGAGCGACCCGGCCTAGAGATTGGGCGTCCGGCTGAAGCTCGGTTCCTCGAACCCCTCGCGCGCCAGCGCCTCGATGTCGGCATCGGTCAGCCGGGCATGGGTCAGCTCGCCGCGCACGGTCCGCTCGAGCGCAAGCTCGTACGGACTCCGGGGCAACTGAACCTCGTCGTGCTGCATGTTCTCGATGAGTCGCCGGGCCTCGAGGGCGGCAATGTTCAAGGCCAGGTACTTGTTCGGGTATCTTTTCCAGAGCTGCTCGGGTGATATCAACTTCATGTCGTTATCTCCTGTTCCTGTTCGGCCGGTGGGGCGGGCGGAGGGGAGCCATTCGCGCTGTCCGGAGCCGTTCTGCCCGGACAATTGCCATCACGTCCCGAACCGCATTCTCCAGCCGGTCGTTTACCACTACATAGTCGAATTCAGGCAAAGCGGCCAGTTCCGCCGCCAGCTCGGCCTCCCGGCGGGCGACCGCCTCGGACGAATCGGTGCCCCGGCCGCGCAGTCGGCGTGCCAGCTCACGGCGGCTCGGCGGGATGATGAAAACTCCCACCGTGCCCGGCAGCGTCCGCTTGCAGGAACGCATTCCCTGCACGTCCAGGTCGGCAATCACATCCCGGCCCTGGCGGAAGTTCCTCAACACCTGGGCCTTCGGCGTGCCGTAGCAGCAGCCATAGACCTGCGCGTGCTCGAGCAGCGCGCCCTGCCGGACCTTCTTCATAAACTCGGGCTCAGAATAGAAGAAGTAGCTTGCGCCGTGCACCTCGCCGCGGCGGCGCGGCCGAGTCGTGGCCGAGACCGAGTAGGCGAGCTGGCGGTCCCGCTTCACGACCTGCCGGCAGATGGACGTCTTGCCGGCGCCCGAGGGCGATGACAGAACGACGAGGAACGGCTGGTGGCGGCGGGTGTGAGCTGACCGGGAACTACTCAACGTTGCGCACCTGCTCTTTCAGTTTCTCGATTTCGCCTTTTATCTCGATTGCCCGCCGCGAGATGACCATGTCGCGGGCCTTGGCTGCCATGGTGTCGGTTTCGCGGAGCATCTCCTGGGCGATGAAATCGAGCTTCTTGCCCGAGGTCTGGGACGAGGAGAGCGCTCGCAGAAACATCGCACCGTGGCTCTTCAGGCGCACGCACTCCTCGTGGATGTCCACCTTCTCGGAGATGAAGGCGACCTCCTCGAGGATGCGCTTCGGGTCGGAGTCCACCTTCAGCTCCCGCAACTGGGCCAGGAGGTTCTCACGCCGCTCACGCAGCCGCGCCGGTACACGTCGTTCGATGGCGCCGATGGCCCGTCGGATGCGGGCCAGGCGTTTGCGCAGGTCCCGGACCAGCGTGCTCCCCTCGGTTCGCTTCATCGCCAGCATCGCGTCCAGCGCCTGCACGATGACGCGCCGGCACGCCCGCCAGAGACGAACGTGGTTATCGTCTGCCTTTCGGGCACTGACGATGCCCGGATGGGTGAGCACGGTGTTCACGTCCAGGTCGCCGGACAAGTGGTACTTCGTCTTCACCTCGCGGTAGACACGCAGGTAGTCACGGAGCAGCCGGTGGTCGAGAACAAGACCCGGGGCCTCGGCGCTCTCGTCAAGCGTCACCGTGAGCTGGACATAGCCGCGGCGCACGCGCCGGCGCACGAGGTCGCGGATTTCGCCTTCGAAGCCGGCCAGTTGTGGCGGCAGACGGGGAACGAGTTCGAGGAACTTGTGATTCACCGAACGCACGTCCACCACGATGTGGCTGTGCCAGGGTTCGAGTACCGCCTCGGCCCGGCCCACGCCGGTCATACTTCTCATGATTCCGCAGGTCTCCTTTCAGTCGGTTCCTCAAGCAGCAGCGTCACCGGTCCGTCGTTGACAAGCTCCACCGTCATGCGGGCGCCGAACCAGCCGCGACGAGTCGGCACGCCGAGATAGGAAAGCTCGGATGCGAACTGCTCGTACAGCGCGCGTGCCCGTTCCGGCGCGCACGCTTCGGTGAACGACGGCCGCAAGCCCCGGCTCGTGTTGCCGTAGAGCGTGAACTGGGACACGACCAGCGCCTGGCCGTGCACGTCGAGAAGCGAACGGTTCATCCTGCCTCCGTCGTCGTCGAAGATGCGCAGCCGGGCGACCCGGGAAGCAAGGTGCCGGACATGCTCCTCGCTGTCTTGCCGGCCGACCCCGAGCAGAATGAGGAGACCAGGGCCGATTTCGCTTGCCGGTTCGGCCTCGGTCGTGACGCGCGCACGGGTGACTCGCTGGACGACGGCACGCACACTCAGTTCCGGGCCAGAGCAGCCACCACTGCCCGGGCAAACGCCCCGGCCTGTTCTGCCGATGCTGCGGTAATGACCTTTCCGTCAACGACCAGCGGCCGGAAGCTGAACCGGCTGCCGCTCTGCCGGAGGATATCCACGGCGGACCGGTCCAGGAACACGGTCGCCCTTCGGTTGCGGAGAACGCCGGCCCGCGCCAGGGCAATCGGCCCGACACCGATGGCCGCGACGACCTTGCCCGCAGCCAGGAAAGCACGGCTGCGTTCGTGCAACAGCGTGTCGTCCCAGTGGAGCGCCGCTCCAGAACCGCCGATAAGCACGAAGCCGGCATATGCTGCCGGGTCCACGTCGGCCAGCGCAACGTCGGGTTGGAGGGTCTGACGGTTCAGACTCACAACCAGGTCCGAGCTCGCCGCCGCTACCCTGACGGCAAACCCGGCCTGGCCCAGGGCACGGTTGAGCGGCTCGAACTCCTCATCGGAGTAGAACTGCTGGGGCAGAAACACGAGTACCGTCCGCTCCGGGACGGCGTCGCGGCCGGCGCCGGCCGGAATCGACGGTGCCTGAGCCGGGCACGGCAGTGCCAGGCCGACCAGACAGAGTGCAACAAACGCAAGTCGGGGCATGGGAGTCGCAGGTTAGAATAGTCGTCTGCCCTGCAAAGTCAAGCATCCTCCTTCACCCCAA
>CAZQFS010000064.1:13965-15367 GCA_964592755.1 uncultured bacterium
CTCATCTCGGTAGTCCGGACTCTGAGACGGCGTTGCCCCTGGGACCGGCGCCAGACCGCGGCCTCAACCCGTCCTTTGCTGCTCAACGAGACGTTCGAGCTCGACGAGGCGCTGCGCTCAGGTAATCGGGACGCAATCGTCGAGGAGCTGGGCGACTACCTGTTCATGGGGATTTTCCTCGCCGACGTGCTCGCCCGCGAGAGGTCCATCCGACTGGACCGTGTCCTCGCCCAGGTCGTGCGCAAACTGAAGCTCAGGCATCCGCACGTCTACGGCCAGACCCGCGTGCGCGGCCCGGCCGACGTGCTCAGAAACTGGGATCGTATCAAGCGCGACGAGAAAGCCGGCTCAATCCTCGGCAGCATCCCCAAAGCCCTGCCCGCACTGCAACAAGCTCAGCTCATCCAGGAACGATGCCGCCGCGTCGGCTTCGACTGGGACGAACCGGCTCAGGTTCTCGACAAAGTCGCAGAGGAGACTGGTGAACTGCGGCGTGAGCTCGCAAGGTCCGGTCGGAATCGACCGCGGGTGAAGGAAGAACTTGGCGACCTCCTCTTCGCCCTGGTGAACCTCGGCCGGCACCTCGGCTTTGACGTCGAGGCCACGCTCAAAGATGCCAACACGAAGTTCACCCGCCGGTTCGCGCGGGTCGAACGCCAATTTGCCACGCAGGGCCGGGACCTGACGACCGTGCCCCTGGCCGAAATGGAAGAGGTCTGGCAGCAGGCGAAACAGGCCCGGACCAAGGCTACTCGTCGTCGAGCGTAATGTCCGGGTTCTCCTTCCAGTCGTCGTCTTCCATCTCGCCGTTGTCGTCGAACGTGCGGGTGCAATCCTCACTGCCGCACAGCGGGCACTCGACCTCCATTCGCTCGTCGAGCTCGCTTTCGACGCCGAACACCTCAAAGGTGTGGCCGCACTCCATGCAGGTATACTCACAGCTTGCCATGGGAAGATGACTCCATTTGTATTCTTTTTAGTGCAGCCCGAACCGTTTGTCAAGCAAATCCGTGACGGCAGCCGCTACCGTGAGTGACCTTCCCGCCGCTCCTGACCATCCAAGTCGCCGCCGGCCGCTGCTGCGAACCGCCCTGCTGCTGTTCATCTACGCCCTGGCCGCGAGCTTCGCGCTGTCCGAGTTCATTCGGTTTCCAGGGCTTTCCAGCGTTCCGGAAGGCCATTTCGGCAAGACATTCTTCGGCGACATGGTCTATGGTCGAGCACCCCGGCCGTACGTGACGCGCGTACTCGTTCCGCTGCTGGTGCGCTCGGTTGTAGCCGTCACACCGCCGGAGCTTGCGCGCACCGAGGCCGACGCCATTCGTCAACGGCTCGTGAAAGACGGCAGACCCGAATGGCTGAACCAGCACCCGTTCGAGTTCGCCGTCGCCCGGGTCGTGCT
>CAZQFS010000065.1:0-15292 GCA_964592755.1 uncultured bacterium
GGTGGACCGCGACCGCGCCTACTCCCTGGTACAGAAACTGGCGTTCGAATGCCAAGCCGGCGGGCGCGACTTCGCCGCGGCCTGCCGTGAGCATCCGGCCGTGGCCGCGGCGTTGGACCGGCGCGCGCTCACCCGCGCCCTTGACCTGAACCGGCTCCTGCGCAACGTGGATGCGGTCTACCGCCGCGCCGGCCTGACGCCAACTGCCCGGTCCACAGCCCGACGCCCGCAGTCAAGACCCTAGAACGGTGGACTTTCGGCTCTCCGAAAACCAGCTCATGGTCCAGTCGTTGGTACGTCAGTTCGCCTCCTGCCAGGCCGCGACTATCAAGCAGTGCGACGAGACCGCCTGCTTCAACCGTAGCTTCCTCGCCCGCATGGCCGAGGCCGGGCTGCTCGGCCTGTCAGTCCCGGCCCGCTACGGCGGCACCGGCAACGACTACATCAGCCTCGGACTGACCTGCGAAGAGCTCGAGTACGTCGACACCGCGCTCAGGGTCGTGATGTCCGTTCATGTCGGACTCAACAGCCTGACCCTGCTGAGCTGGGGCACAGAGGAGCAGAAGCAGCGCTGGCTCGTACCACAGGCAAAGGGAGACAAGGTCGCAACGTTCAGCCTCACCGAGCCGGCCGCGGGCAGCGACGCGCTCGGCATTCAATGCCTGGCGCGCAGGGACGGTGACGAGTACATCCTCTCGGGCGAGAAGATGTGGATATCACTCGCCGACGTTGCGGACCACTTCCTCGTCGTCGCGTGGACCGACATCGAAAAGAAGAAGCGCCGCGACCACACTGGTATGTCCGCGTTCCTGCTCGAACGCGGCGCAAATGGACTCTCGACCGCCACGATTCACGGCAAGCTCGGGGTCCGCGCCGGCAACACTGGCTCCGTCTCATTCGATGATGTCCGGGTCCCGGCCGCCAACCTGCTCGGCCGTGAAGGCGAAGGCTTTCGCATCGCGATGTTCGCAATCGACCAGGGACGTTATACTGTTGCGGCTGGCGCCACCGGCCTTATCCGCGCCTGCCTCGATGCGTCGGTTACCTACGCCCGGACCCGCCAGACATTCGGGCGGCCGATTGCCGAGCACCAGCTCATCAAGGAGATGATTGCCGAGATGGCCGGTGACTATGAGGCCTGCCGCCTGCTCTGGCTCAAGGCCGGCTGGCTCAAGAACGAAGGTCAGCGCAACACCCGCGAGACCTCGCTCGCCAAGCTCTACGCCTGTGCCGCGGCAGAGAAAGCAGCGTCGAATGCGGTCCAGGTTCATGGGGCCTACGGTTTCTCCAGCGAGTACAACGTCGAGCGTTTCTACCGCAACGCCAAGGGCGCGCAAATCTACGAAGGCTCCCGCGAAATCCACAAACTGCTGCAGGCAGACTACGCGCTCGGACTGCGCGCCGACCGTCCCACAAGAGTCAACCTGCCCAGACCTGAATAGGAGGATACCATGCCCGTCATCTACCTGAAATCCGGCGGAACCGTGACCTGTACCGCATACACCCTCAAGGAAGGCATGATTCGTGCCGTGGACGTGAAGTTCAAGGACGTGCCGGGCATACCGGAGGACAAGTCGGTAATGTCGAATGCCGACGTCTCGCCCGCCAACATACTCTACATAGTGCCGGGCAAGCCGTAGCACTCCAACCCGACCAGTCTGTCCAATCGGTCCGATGAAGACCAGCCGCGTTCTTGTTCGCCGCGTCACCAGCCTGTCCGCGGCAGTCGCCGAGGCGCTCGACTTCATTGGCTACGACTTCTCCGGCAGGCGGGTCTGGGTCAAACCCAACCTGCTGGGTGCACACGCACCCGAGGACGGCGTGACCACCGACCCAGAGCTGGTACGCGGCGTCGTCCGTGAACTCAAGCGCCGGAAGGCAGCCGCCATCCGCGTGTATGACAATCCGGGCGGCTCGCTGGACACCGATGTCGAGAACTTCGTCCGGCCCACCGGCGTGGTCGAAGCCAGCGAGGGGACCTTCTCGGCCGCGCCCGACACGCCGGTGCTGCTCAGGCTCCGATCGCGGTTCGTCAGCGAGGTTCCGGCCTCGAGCCTGGTCACAGACTGCGACGTCATCCTCAATCTGCCCGTGTTCAAGACCCACACCCTGACCATTCTCACCGGCGCGGTCAAGAACCTGTTCGGTATCGTCTGCGGAGGACACAAGTCCTACCTCCACACCGTAACCAGAACTGCGGCCGAGTTCGCCGAGCTGCTCGTGGATATCTACCAGGCCGTGCCGGTCCCGGTCCTGACCGTCGTGGATGCCCTGCGCGGCATGGACGGCCAGAACGGCCCGAGCGGCGGCAGAGTGCTGAGTCTCGGCCGCATCCTCGCCGGCTCCAACCCGGTCGCAGTTGACGCCGTGATGGCGATGATGGCCGGCGCCGATCCCGACTCTATTCCCACCATCCGAATCGCCGCCGAGCGCGGACTGGGTCCGTCCGACTCCACCATGATTGAGACGGCCGGCGATTTCGCAGTCCTGCCCGGCTTCAGGCTGCCCTCGCGCCGGATTGCTGCAATGGCGACCGGCCTGGCCGGGTCAGCGGTATACCGGCTCCTGACCCGCCGCCCGCTCTGCTACCGTAGGCTCTGCACCCGCTGCCGCCGTTGTGCCGACAACTGCCCGGCCAAGGCCATCGCGATGACGCCCTGCCCGACCATTGACCAACGCAGTTGCATCATGTGCTACTGCTGTGTTGAGCTCTGTCCGGAACGGGCGATGCTCATTTCTGGTCTGTTGCGCAGCCTGCTACGGAACGTCGCCGGGTTGTAGGTTGCGAGCTGCTCAGCGCGTGTAGCGGAACTCGCGGCCAAAGGAAAACCGGGCGTTGAGCCGGGTTGCCCGGCCGTGCACCGGCTTGCCGAGGTCGCCGACACCGACGACAAGTTGAATCGGCCCCAGAGGGGTATTCGCCCTCGCGCCGGCACCGACGCCCCAGTGCAGCTTGTCCGCGATGCTCCGGTCAGGAACCAGCTCCGACCAGGGCGCAAACGATCCCACGTTTGAGAGCAGTTGCAGATAGACCGGATAGACCGGGCTGCTGAACAGACGGTACAAGATGACGTCCACGCCCATTCGCAGCAGTGCACGCCTAGCCGACGTGAACTCACCGTGGGCAAACCCGACGAACTCATCACCGCCGGTATGGAACATCTCGGCCCAGGCAAGCTCCCCTCCGGACCAGCCAAGTACAGCGCCCGGACGCAGGAGCAACCGCGACCCGACCGGTATCACCCGCTCCGAGCTCCAGTCAAACCTGATAAAGGTGTTCGTCGCCTTCATCGCCCGGCTGGAATACTGGACCTCAAGCCGATTGGCCACTCCCCGCGTGGGGAAGTCAATGTTCTTGTGACTGTTACTCTCCAGCCGGAAGCGGGGGCCGACAACCCACTGGTGCGCCGGCAGAGACTCAAACACCGGCCGCGCCGGCCGGGGCAGCGGATAGGCGGCATCGCAGGCGGTAAACCCCAGAGCAAAGAACGAATGCCGCCCCAGGATATAGCCCGCCTCGGCGATTCCGCCCTGGAACGTTGTACGGAAGTCGCCGAGCGGCCCGACGCTGTCGAAGTACGGCCGGTCAATCGAACCCCAGAACCCGTCGAGCCGATATCCGAACGGAAACTGGAACAAGCGGGTCCCGGTCAGGCCGAATCGCAGCTCGGTCGGATTGCCCAGGACCAAAGCTGCACGGACGCTCGCCCCTGAGCCGCCGAGATTACCCTGGCTTGCCTCCAGACCCAGGCCGACGTCGTTGTCGCTGTCATACCTGATTCCTACTGAGTAGAAACCGTACGCCCGCTCAACCAGCTTGATGACCACGTCCACTGATTCGGCCCGGCCGAACACCAGTTGGTAGTTGACGTCCTCGAACAGGCCGGTGTGAAACAGCCGAACCAGGTCCTGCCGGAGCGCGTCGAACTTCAAGTACGCTCCGACCCTGGTCCTCACATAACCCATCACTGTTCCCGGCCGCGTCACGGCCAGCCCCTCCAGCCGCAGTTGCCTGACCACGGACAAAGGCCGCACCTCTATCGGCCGCCGCACCGAGACCGGAGTCCGGCCGGCCAGCTTCGCGCGAATCAGCGGCAAGGCCGCTTCCGCGGCCGACTCGCCCGCGGCAATCAACCCCTGAGCCCGGGCAAAGTCCGAGTGCAGGAACGGGTCCACGTCTGGCTCAATCACCACGTCGGCCAGCGCCTTCTGGCGGGCCAGGTCCTCGACCCCGACTATGTCCATACTGCGCGACGCGACGTCAATCAGGCCGATGCCGGTCTCAGGATTGCGTTTCATGGTCAGGACCGCGATGGTGAAGTCGGGCCTGAAGTCACGAAGCGGCTCAACCGGCAGATACTGCTGCACCCCGCCGTCCACCAGTTGCATCCCGTCGAGCAGCTCGGGCGCGAACACGCCCGGTATCGCGATGCTGGCACGGATTGCCTGGGCCAGACGGCCGCGCTTCATCACGACCCTGCTGCCCGATACGAGGTCCACTGCCACGGCCCGGTAAGGAATCACCAGGCTGTCGAAATCGTAACCGGTACGATACTCAATCTCAGAAAGCAGCTCCATCAGCAGGAACTCGACGTTCTGCAGCGGAACGAGCCCCTGAGGCAGTGAAGGCACGAAGTTGCGATGTCTTACCCGCAAAAGGTGCCGCTGGGTCTGCTGCCGCTCGGGCAGATACTGAGCACCGAATGGTACGCCCGAGCTGAACAGCGTGCCCCAGTCCGCGTTGACCACCAGGCTCTCGATTTGAGCGGCCGAGTACCCGGCCGCATACACGCCGCCGACCATCGAACCCATGCTGTTGCCCGAGATGCCGACCAACTCAATACCCTCACGCTCAAGTACCTTGAGCACGCCGATGTGGGCCAGCCCGAGGGCCGCGCCGCCGGACAGTGCCAGCCCGACGCGCACCGGCTGCCACGACTGGGCCCCGGCCTGAATCAGAACCCCTGCCAGTAGCAGGACAGAACCCGTACGCAAGCCGGTCCTCATGGTAACACTGCCGACCTGCTACATCAGCATCCCGCCGTCAACGCGGATAACCTGACCGGTGATGTAGTCCGCGAGTGATGAGCACAGAAACAGACAGGCGTTGGCAACGTCCTCGGGCGTACCGGCCCGCTTAAGAGGCGAAGCGCTGACGTAGGCCTCGCGCGTCGCCGGATCGAGCTTCTCGGTCATCGCCGTGGCGATGAACCCGGGCGCGACCGCGTTGACCGTGACATTCCGGCCCGCGAGCTCCTTTGCCAACGACTTGGTCAGCCCAATCATCCCGGCCTTTGCCGCCGCGTAGTTTGCCTGGCCCGCGTTGCCCATCTGCCCGATCACCGAGCTGATGTTCACAATCCTCCCCCAGCGGGCCTTCATCATCAGCCGCGAACACACCTTGCTGAAGTTGAACGCGCCCTTCAGGTTGACCGCGATGACCCGGTCAAAATCCTCCTCGCTCATCCGCAGCACCAGGCTGTCGCGGGTGATGCCGGCATTGTTGACGAGGATATCAATGCCACCGAGTTGCTCGGCAATCCTGGCGCAGGTCGCTTCAGTTACAGCGAAGTCAGAAACGTCCACGCCACAGCCAAGCGCCCGGCCGCCTGCCGCAACAAGTTCGTGCGCGACCGCAGCCGCGGCCGCTTCCATCACGTCGCAGACTGCAACCGCAGCGCCGGCTGTCCCGAGTTTCATGGCTATTGCCCGGCCGATACCTGCTCCGCCGCCGGTGACAACCGCCTTTCTGCCTGTGAGATTCAATTCTGTCATGTTCTCCTCTTGCATTTTGTCCGTGTCATTCCGCCTCTTTCAATCAGCGCACAACCGTGAGCCGGCCGACGTTCTGTTCTTCCATGCCCGGCTCGGTAATCTCGACAACGCAGAAATACAGCCCGCTGGTAACCGCTCTGCCCTGGCTGTTCTTCAGGTCCCAGAACGCAGCCCGGTGTTCAAGTTCGATTTCGTCGTCGGCATCCAGCCGTCGCACCGGCTCGCCCGCGATGTTGAATATCTGCACCGTGAACCGCGGATACCTGCCGGCCAGCCGGACCGAATCGGTCGGGGTGTAGACGATTGTCGCCCGAACTCCCTGGCTGCGGACGATCACCGGGTTAGGAAACGAGTAGACCTGGCCCAGGAAGAGCGGCGCGATTCTCATGTCCGCTGTCATCTCCACTCCACTGGCTGAGATACGGTCAACGACGACGCCACTCTGGACCCGGTCATAGAACGCGGTCGAAGGAACCGAGCGGGGATGCACGCCGCTGTCACTCGACTTCCACAGGTGCACGTCGCGACCCCGGTCATCCCGCGGCAGCGCGAAGCCCGGACTGTGGTCGGCCGCGAGTATCCCGACCAGAGGATGCTGCTCGTCCTCGTTGCCCAGTCGCGACTCGTCAACGTGGAGAATTAGCAGCCCGCTGCCCGGCAGCCCGATGTCGAATCCGCTGCGCTGCCGGTTCTCAACCAGGAAGTACTCGCCCCGACCCGGCCGGCTGGACCGCCAGTCGACGCCGTCAGGGTTGCCGAGAATACGGTAGCATGCTGCCGAGGATGCCGCCGACAGAATCACCGCCCTGCTGATTGAGTCCTCCAGCCCGTGCTCCAGTGACTCCGGCCGCACCCATCCAACCAGGTACTTGTTCCATGCGCAGGGATGCACCGGCGAGCTTCCCGGCGGGTCGGCGTCGCTTGCTCTTGCCCAGGAACCGGCCGCCATCAGACAGAACATCCCCAGGCCCGAGCTCGAATAGTCGGTGTCATACAGGTCCGGCATCCCGAGAATGTGGCCGTACTCATGACAGAACACGCCGATGCTTACCAGACTGCCGTTCGAAAACCGCTCCGGTTGAACCGAGTAGACGTCGACGTTCACCCCGTCGCCGGTCGCCACCACTCCGGGCGAGCCGAACACGCCGTCGGAAAGCTGCCACTTGTGTGACCAGATGTCCTGGCTGCTGTGTGTCTCCTCTGCCCCGGGCCCGGCATGGACGATGAGCAACCCGTCAACCAGGCGGTCAGGCCCGGCATACCGACTGAAGTCAACGTCTGCGTCTGCCTTGGCAACCAGGTCGGCCACCAGCCCCTGCGAGTTGTGCGGATACTGACCAAAGACGCCGAACGAATCACCCAGGTAGTACGAATACGCCTTGTCCAGCCGGTACCAGCCCGCGACTTCACCTTCAACCGTCAGCCTGCCGTAGCTCACTTCAAGATAGTAGTCGCGCATCGACCGCGTGCCGCGACCGAAGAGCAGTTGGTCAAAGCCGGCCCGCTCATGAGTGTGGGGATGGTCGCTGAAGTCGACCAGCAGCACAAGCACCCGTCGCGGCTCATCGGTCGGCTGGCGAATCGGTTCCGGCCGCTGTACGAGTGACGGCCAGCGCAGACCGGTCCGTGGCATGCCCGCACCTGGCAGGGGCGGCACGGCCAGTACCGGGCCGACCGTGACCACCATCAGGACAAGGATACGATTCACGGCCCGGCTAGGCAGACTCCTCCTCGCGCACCATCGAGCAGTTGCCCTGGAAGATTCCGCCTCGCTGGATAACCAGCCCTTTGCATCGGACGTCGCCGAAGAGCTGGGCTCCGGTCTGCAGCTCAACCGTTTCCCGGGCAAAGACGTTGCCCTCGATCCGGCCCGCGATAACCGCATCCCCGCAGTGGGCCTCGCCCTTGAGGAACGCCCGGGGCCCGGTCAGCAGTGTCTCGCCGATATCCATCCGGCCTTCAACCTGCCCGTCGAGGCGCAGACTGCCGACAACGCGAAAGTCCCCCTTGACCACGGTCTCCGGCCCGACGACCGTATCCAGCTTGCCTTCGGTTCGGTTCTTTGCCATACAGCTCCCTTCGCTGGGACGACTTGCAGAACGACGCTTCTCAACCGGACCCCGGCCGCCCGACCAGGAAGCCCGGTTCAGCCAGTATATTGGTGTCGCTCGCCGCTGTCAAACCCGATTGTCCTGGCCCTGGCTCCTGCCCGGGCCGGTCAGGCTACGTCCTTGACAGACGGGTGACAATCGGGTCCTGCGGCTTGGGAGGACTCGCACCGAGCGAGAACACCCGGCCAATCTGCTGTGCCACGCCGTGGGTACGCGCGCCATCAGACGACATGACCTGCACCAGCACGTCGCCCCGTTCGACCCTCTCCCCCACCCGCTTCTTGAACAGGAACCCGGCTGCCGCATCGACCTTTGAATCGACGCGGGTACGGCCGATGCCAAGTGCCACCCCGAGCATACCCACCTGGAGCGCATCGATGCTCCGGACAAACCCGGCCGAACCTGCGCATACATCCTCGACCGACGCAGCCTGGGGCAGCCTGCCATAGTCGTCAACGATGTCCGGCAGCCCTCCCTGGGCTCGAACGAGCTCACGGAACTTTGCCAGCCCCTTGCCCAGAGTCAGGGCGCGCAGGAGCAGCCGTCGGGCCTGGGCCGCGCTCGTCGCCTTGCCGGCCAGAAGCAGCATCTCACTGCCAAGCGCCAGGGCAACGGTCTTCAGGTCGTCGGTCCACCTGCCCTTCAGCGCCTCAATCGCCTCAACGACTTCAACCGCATTGCCCACCGCGGTGCCGAGCGGCTGGGACATCGCGGTCACCAGGGCGATCACCGGCTTGCTCAATCTGGCTCCGATTTCAATCATCGTCCGGGCAAGCCGCCGCGCATGAGGCACGCGGCACATGAAAGCACCCGAACCGGTTTTCACATCCAGCACCAGCCCGTCCGCTCCCTCTGCCAGCTTCTTGGACATGATGCTCGCGGCAATCAGTGGGATTGACTCGACCGTGCCGGTCACATCCCGAAGCGCATACATCTTCCTGTCAGCCGGGCACATCTTCTGAGTCTGACCGGCCATCACCACGCCGACCGAGGCCAGCTGCTCTTTGAACTCCTCGGGCTTCAGGTCGGTCCGGAAACCGGGGATGGCATCGAGCTTGTCCAGGGTTCCTCCGGTATGGGCCAGACTGCGGCCCGAGACCATCGGCACCCTGACCCCGCAGGCAGCAACGAGCGGTGCGAGCACGAGCGACACCTTGTCGCCGACACCGCCGGTCGAGTGCTTGTCGACCTTCGGGCCGGGGACGCCGGAGAGGTCGAGCACCGTGCCCGAGTTCATCATCGCGGTGGTCAGCGCCGTGGTTTCATCCATGCTCAGACCGCGGATGAACGCTGCCATCAGCCAGGCCGCCATCTGATAGTCGGGCATGTCGCCCGCCACATAGTTCCGGACCAGGAACTCAATCTCGTCCGCGCTCAACCGACCACGGTCGCGCTTCTTCTTGGTCAACTCAACGACGTTCATCGGGGAATCGCGGCCATGATACCACCCCTGCCGTCCAAGTCAACAGCAGAATTGTGTTCCTCACCGACCACTCTTGCTTGACACCGCTGCTTTGCCGGCCTAGACTCGGTCAGCCATTAAGGCAGAGTATGCGTCTTGCGTCAGACTGCGAGGTAACATGAGCCCGACAACCGAAAAGCCCAAACTGCTCCTGGTTGACTTTGAGAATGTCCAACAGGTTGAGTTGACCCGGCTGGACCAAAGCTACCGAATCATCATCTTTGTGGGCCTCAACCAGAAGAGCGTACCATTTGACCTGGTCACCCGGGCACAGCAGCTCGGCAGCCGGGTCGAATGGCTCAAGGTATCCGGCGAGGGCCGCAACGCACTCGACTTCTTCATCGCGTTTCACCTCGGCCGCGTGATCGACAAGCCGCACAGGCCTGAGTGCGTCGTGCTGTCCAGGGACCGGGGATTCGACCCGTTGCTCAAGTACCTGAACGAGAACGGCCTCAAGTGCCGGCGTATCACCAGCCTTGCCGAGCTGCGCCATCCCCACTCGCCGCACCACGCCGCGCCGGCCGAGGACCCGAGAGTCAGGCGGGTCGTAGAGCTCCTGAGCAAACTGGAAAAGAGGTCACGGCCCCGACGCCTGCGGACCCTGGCCCAGAGCATCTCCGCCATGTATCAGCGAAACCTCTCACGTCAGGAAGTCGAGCAGATCATCGGCTCCATGCTTTCGCAGAACCTTGTGACCGAGTCAAACGGCGCGGTCAGCTACAACTTCTAGCCCATCCGCGCTCAGGCCCGGCCCCGGGCGCGACCCGGACGTGAAGCGCAGTACGATGCCTTCCGTCTTCAGTGCACGGTCACGAGCGGTCTGAGTCGCTCGAGTTTCTTCGGCCCGATGCCCTTGACCTGGTCCAGGTCATCCACCGACTTGAACCGGCCCTGACTTGTCCGGAAATCAACTATCCGCTGCGCAGTCGCAGGCCCGATACCAGGCAGCGTGCAGAGCAACTCGACACCGGCCGTGTTGATGTTGACCGGACCCGGACCCGTATTCCGCGCAATGCCGGGCGTGGCCGGGTAGCGGCGAACAGACGGTGCCGGGCCCAGGGTCTCTTTGCTGCCGCAGTAGTCGAGCCATGTCTCTGTCAAGTCACGCGGCAGCAGCCTGCCGCCCGGTCCGGCGCGCGTCCTCTCAAGCCATTGCTCAGTTGTCACCACCCGATAGGTGCCCTGCTTCCGCTCGCGCACCCGGGCCCGGGCAACCTGGCCGACCGCGGGCCAGCCGCCCGTATCGCCGGTCACAAAGTAGTCGGCTCCGGCCAGAGCCGGTGCCGGCATGGCCTGGTCCACGCAGTCCGAGGCGACCAGCCTGGTAAGTACCGTATCATCCATCAAGACCAGCCTCAGCTTCTCCCGGAACGGCACGGCCAGAAACAGCTCATACCCGGTCAGACGACCAGACCTCAGCCCGGACTCGACCACCGAGAGCGGCAGAACCACAACATCGGCCCTGGCCTGGTGCCGCACTGCCTCGGCCAGAAGCAGTCCCAGACTCAGCCGACCCGCGCTGTCCGGCACCAGCTCGCAGGAGTTGAACACCAGCAGACGGTCACTCGTCGTATCGCTGTCCGGTAACGGCTCCACATTCAGCACCCGACGCTCAATCTGATATACCCTGCGCCCGGCCCGGTCCACCAGCAGGTCAGCAACGGTGAGCCGCTGGCCGCACGTACCGCAGAAACCCGCTTCCTGGGACACCGTGGCCGCCCCCAGCACCAGGTCAACTGCCGGGAAACTGTCTGCCAGGGCCTGAACCTGAGCCTGGCCCAGATGACCGAGCACGATGACGACATCAGCCGACTCAGACTGCACCGCACCAAGGTACCGGCCCAGCTGTACCGCGGCCGGCTCGACCGAAAACCCGCGCACGTCCTCAGCCCGGTTCAGCCGCGCAACCTCTGGGTCGGTGATGCCGATCACCGCAACCGTTATTCCGTGCACGTTCTTCACCACATAGGGCCTGAACAGGGGCACGCGGCGCTTGAGCACGACATCGAGCATCGGGTCAGCCAGAACGGGAAAGCTCGCAGTCCGGGCCAGCACCTCCACGTTCTCGGCTCCGCCGACAAAGTCCCTTGGACCGAGTACCGCCGCATCATAGCCGAGCCGGTTCATCAGGCTGATAACAGCCCGACCCTGGGTGCTGTCTGACTCCGGCGCACCGAACGCGAAATCGCCGGCGTCGAGCAGCAGACAGGCATCAGTCCGCAGCGAATCAACCAGCCGGGCAAGGCCGCTCCATCCGCCCAGCTCGCGCCGGGGCAGTCCGGGAGAAAGAAAGTCCACGCAAGGCCGGCTGCGGCAGTGCAGATCAGCCGTCACAATCACCCTGACGGTCAGCAGGTCTGACGCACCGGCCAGCGCGGCGAGGAGCGCGACACTGAGCATCAGAAGAATATAGCGCCGAACCCGGCCATCGCCAAGCTTGACACCTGACTCAACCATCCTACAATGGCCGCGATGGACCTCTTTGCCAAGTGCCTGCCGTTCTCGCACTACATCGACCGGGTGAAGAAAGCGGGCAACTACCCGTACTTCATCCCCCTCAACTCCGAGCCTGACCGCCGCGTCGTCATCTACGGCAAAGAGCTGATCATGCTCGGCTCAAACAACTACCTCGGCCTCACAACCCACCCGGCAATCAAACAGGCAGCCATTCAGGCAATCAACGACTACGGCACCGGCTGCACCGGCTCGCGCTTTCTCAACGGCACACTCGACCTTCACGTCCGGCTCGAATCCGAACTCGCCCACTTCTACCGCAAGGACGACTGCATCGTGTTCTCAACCGGGTACCAGACCAACCTCGGCGTAGTCTCGGCCCTGGTGCGCAAAGGCGACGTCGCGGTCTGCGACAAGCTCGACCATGCATCGGTCGTTGACGGCTGCCAGATGTCCTTCGGCTCGGTCAAGCGGTTCCTGCACAACGACCCGGACTCGCTCGAACGCACCCTGGCCGGGTTGCACCACCAGGGTGGCAGGCTGGTCGTTGTGGACGGCGTGTTTTCCATGGAAGGCGACCTGTCCCCGCTCGACCGCATCGTACCCATCTGCCGCCGACACCACGCCCGGCTGATGGTAGACGATGCTCACGCAGTCGGCGTGATGGGCCGGCATGGCCGCGGCACCTGTGAGCACTTCGGGGTCGAGGAGTCGGTTGACCTGATCATGGGCACATTCTCCAAATCATTTGCCACGATTGGCGGGTACGTAGTCGGCAACCATTCGGTCATCAACTACATCCGGCATCAGGCCCGTTCGCTCATCTTCTCGGCCGCAATACCCCCGACCGCAGCCGCAACCGTCCTCGCCGCCCTCAAGGCAATCAAGGCCGAACCCGACCGCCGGGAGCGGCTCTGGCAGACCGCGCGGAAAATGCACGCCGGGCTCAGAAGCATGGGCTACAACATCGGCACCACCGAAACTCCGATCATCCCGATCCACATCGGCCCGGACATGAAGACCCTCGAGTTCTGGCGCAGCCTGTTCGATGCCGGCATCTATGCCAACCCGGTCCTGCCGCCCGCGGTTCCGCCCAATCGCTCCCTTATCCGCACCAGCTACATGGCCACTCACACCGAAGAAGACACCGACCAGGCCCTGGAAATCTTCGAACAGGTCGGCAAGAAGACAGGTGTTATCCAGTGACTCAGGTCACGGTCACCCGGGTTGAATCCAGAAGAGACCTCCACCGGTTTGTCATGCTTCCCTTCCGGTTGTACCGTGCCGACCCGTACTGGGTCCCGCCGCTTATCGCCGACGTCAAGCGCGCCCTCACCCCGGGAATCAACCCCTACTGGAACCATGCCGAACGCGAACTCTACCTGGCGTGGCGCGACGGCTCGCTCACCGGCCGGGTAGCGGCCATTCACGACCGCACCTACAACCAGCACCACTCCAGTTCGGTCACCTGCTTCGGCTTCTTTGAAACCGAAGAAGACCCGGCCACTGCCCGGGCACTCCTCGACCAGGTAGTCAGCTTTGCCCGCTCACGCGGCTCGACCGTCGTCTACGGCCCGGCCAACCCCTCGCTCAACGACGAGGCCGGCATGCTCATCGACCCGTTCGACTCATCACCGCTCGTCAAGATGTCCTACAACCCTCCGTACTACCCGGCACTGGTCGAACAGGCCGGGTTCGCCAAAGTCAAAGACCTCTATGCCTACGTCGTTTCGTCGGACCGACCCCTGCCCGACAAGTACGAACGGGTCATCAAGGCGCTCAAGGCCAGGCCGGGCATTCGAGTCCGCTGCCTCGACATGACCAACCTGAGGCGCGACCTTGACATCATCAAGGAAATCTACAACGACGCGTGGTCGGACAACTGGGACTTCTCGCCCTTCACGAGCGAAGACATCGACGACATGGCCCGCCAGCTCAAACCCCTGATTGAACCATCGCTCTGTCCCTTTGTCTTCTGCCGCGACGAACCCGCCGGCATGAGCGTGGCCCTGCCCGACTACAACCAGGTCTTGAAGAAACTCAGGGGCCGGCTGTTCCCCCTGGGCTGGCTCAGGTTCCTGCTCGAGCGAAGGCGCATCAACCAAGGTCGGCTCTGGGCCCTGGGACTGAAGAAGAAGTTCCGCCACCAGGGATTCGACTCCCTGCTTTACTACGAGACGCTTGTCGCCGCCCGCAAACTCGGATACAAACAGGGCGAAGTCTCCTGGATTCTTGAGGACAACATGGCCATCATCCGGCCGATTCTCAACCTCGGCGGCAGGCTGTACAAGACCTACCGCGTGTACCAGCGGCCGGTCCGGCCGCTTTCCTCAGGGTGACGACCGGGCCGGTGTGAACGACCGCACCACCGCCTCGACCTGGAGCAGATGGTCTAGTTTCTTCCTGCCCGGGTCGAAAACCAGCCCGTCCACCATGTAGAACCTGCCCTGGTGGTTGAAAGCGTAGGTTACAAACGGACCGCCGATGGTTTCCCTGTCATTCTTCCAGACCCCGCGCAGCCGCACCGCAGGCCGGGCCATGAACTCAACCGTATCAACACAGGTGAACTCAGCATCAATCGAGTCTCCGTCATAGAACCTGCCGGTCACCAGGTCACGCAGCGCCGCGAGCGACTCCGGCTCCAGCGGCCGCGTCGAGTCGGCCCAGTAGACAAATACGCTCCGGTCCGGATAATGGGCAAACAGGTAGACAAATCCTCGGTCGGCGAACTCCTCGCGCACCTGCCAGCGCCTGGGCACCTCAACCGAGAAAGAGTACTTCTCCTCCAGCCGGTCACTTGCCTGCCGGTCTGCGCCTTCGACGTACACCGCCTGCCGCATCTGCTCGATAACGACTTCCTCAAGCGTCCTGCGAATCCGGCCCGCATATGCCGCAAGGCCCTGTTTCAGCAAACCTGGCTCGCGGCACGCCAGAACCAGACCGGTCTGTCCCTGCTGCCACGGATTCGGCAGCCGGAACAGACCAACCCCGGCCTCAGGCAGAGAATCCGCCCTGCTCCCCAACACCTGACGCACCAGCGTATCATCAACCGTGCCGATGAGCATCACAATGCGAAAGCGGGAATACGTGTCAAATCGGTCTGACCGCGCCCGACGCAGCCTGAACTCCGGCTCCGGCTGCGGCGTGAGAACCGGACGCTGGAGCACACCGACCAGTATCGAATCTACCATGTCCCAGTGCTCGGTCACCACGGTCACCTCGCGCAACGGCCCGAGCATCCTGGTCGGGATTCCACCTCCACACGCCAGCATCAACACCACGGCCGACGCCACCTGCAGCCTGACCACGCCCTGGCCGGCGCGTACACCCCCTGCCTGATGCCTGCGGTCTGCTCTCCCCACCACTTCCTACCCTACCCTGGCCAGTTCCACCCGTCCGGCATAGCGCGACAGCAACGTCCGTCTGATACACTCATTCTCGGCCTGTTTTAGCTCCGGGTCAAGCTCGACCAGCGCAAACGCATCCTGAC
>CAZQFS010000066.1:0-15201 GCA_964592755.1 uncultured bacterium
GGGCGATAACCGCGCCGGCGATGCCGGTGCCCGAGCAACTCATCACCTTGGTCGCCGACTGAATGACGATGTCGGCTCCATGGCCGAGCGGCCGGAGCAGGGCCGGCGACGCAACCGTTGAATCGGCAATGAAAGGCAGCTCGTGCTCATGCGCGAGTCGGATGACCGGCTCCAGGTCGAAGAATGCCAGCCCGGGGTTAGAGGGCAGTTCCCCGTAGAGGAAACGGGTATCTTTGTCTATCTTGGCGCGCCATTCGTCGATGTTGTTCGAGTCTACCACCCAGCGCACTTCTATGCCGCGCTCGCGCATCTTGCGGACACTGAACTGCTGAAACGTGCCGCCGTAGACCTGGCAGGTGGCAACGAAGTTGGCACGTCCGCCCGGCTGCTGCACCAGCAAGGCATCGGTAACGCCGTCAATCGCGGCCATGCCCGATGCATAAGCGCAGCAGCCCGCGTCCACGTCCGTGCCATAGGCCTCAAGCAGGGCCAGTGTGTCTTCGAGATAGCCGAGCGTCGGGTTGTGGATTCGGGTGTAGCACCAGGTCGGTATCCTGTACGCGAGGGCCGCCTCCATTTCGTCCGCGTCCCGGTAGGCTTGGGCCGCGGAGAGAAACAGCGGCTCCATCGTCGCACCCTGGTTGTGCTCCAGTGCTTCCTGGACGGTGTACAGGCCGTGTACGGCGATGGTGTCGAATCGGTGCCGGCGCACGCGGGCGAGTGCCGCAGTGCGGGTTTCTGCCTGGCGGCAAGACTCGGCGATGCGGCGCTGCACGCCAGGCGAAAACGGGGCCTCAGGAATGCTCATCTTGCCTCCTGTCACATTGACGTACTGGCGCTCGCCAGCGCCTGTTCCAAGTCGGCAATCAGGTCCTCGACGTCCTCGATGCCGACCGCCAGACGGACGAGGTCCGAACCGATGCCGGCCGCTGCCTTGGCCTCGGCGGAAAGGCTCGCATGGGTCATGGTCGCCGGGTGCTGAATCAGGGTCTCCACGCCGCCCAGGGAGACGCCGAGCGTACAGAGCCGCACGCTGTTGAGCATGCGCTCTGCCACGGGGTAGCCACCCTTAAGACCAAAGCAGACCATCGCGCCGAACCCGCGCATCTGGCGGCGGGCACGCTCATGGTGCGGGTGGTCTTTCAGTCCGGGATAGGAAACCCAGGCCACGGCCGGATGTGTCTTAAGGAACTCGGCAATGCGCTGGGCCGATTCCTGGGCCTGGGCAACGCGCAGGCCGAGCGTCTTGACCCCGCGCAATACAAGCCAGGCCTGGTGCGGGTCGATCGTCCCCCCAAGAGAAGGAAGCACCCGCCGCAGTTGCTCGTGTGCCTCCTGGTTGCCGAAGACCAGCATCCCGGCGACGACGTCGGAATGGCCGTTGATGAACTTGGTCATCGAGTGGAGGACGACGTCAGCGCCGAAGTCAAGCGGGTTCTGCAGGTACGGGCTGGCAAAGGTGTTGTCAACAACAAGCAACGCGCCGCCTGCGTGGGCGAGCTCGGCACAGGCAGAAAGGTCGGAGATGGTCAGGGTCGGGTTGCAGGGTGTCTCAACGAACAGCAGGCGCGTCTTTGTCTTGAGCGCCTCGCGCACGGCGTCGGTGTCCGATGTCTCGATGCACGCCGACCGGATGCCGAACCGCGACAACTCCCGTTCGAGCAGTACGCGCGTCGTGCCATACACCGCCTGACTGCAGACTACCCGGTCGCCGGACTGGAGCAGCCCCAGGAAGAGCGTCGATATCGCGGCCATGCCCGAGGCGGTGGCGAGGGCGGCGTGGCCGTGTTCGAGGGCGGCCACAGTGTTCTGCAGCGCTTCGATGGTCGGGTTGGCGATGCGCGTGTAGATGTAGCCGGCAGACTCTCCCTTGAACAGGCTTGCCCCGGCTGCGGCTGAGTCGAACACGAACGCCGAAGTCTGGTAGATGGGGCAACTGACCGCCCGGTGCCGATACTCGGTGCCTTGCTCGCTGTGCACGGCCCTTGTATTCGGCCCGGGGTCACGCGATGAACCAGTCTCGTCTTTCGTGTTTCCTCCTTAGCTAGCCGCTGCGCGACATGCCCAGCAGCTCGGCGACGATGCCGAATCCGAGCGCCAGAGTGAAGAACCAGATTGCCCACCCTGCGAACGGAATGGCACAGAGGCCGTAAACAATGACGATGCCCACCGGTGCAGCAAGCCAGAGCGATGCATCAGGGGCGCCAAACCATCGAAACAGCAGCTTGCCCAAGAACATGCCGGACAGTGTCTTGCCCAGATAGACGAGCACAACATAGGCCGCCGCGGCAATCAACCCGGCTGGTATCGTCAGAATCAGGGCAAATGCCACCAGGATGGTCATCGGCCCGACAAGGAAGCCGACCGCGCCGAAGCCGAGAGTGCGGCCCCAGTGGCCGATGGCCCGGTTCAGGGCTTCATTCAGCGCGTACTTCCACACCGCGATGAGAATGAACGCGACAACCAGCGCACCCGCGAGCGACAACAAGGCAAACGGAAAGAGGAACGCGAAGAAAGCGCCCGGCCTGGGGCGCAGGGTCTTCACTTCTTCCAGCTCTTTCGGACTGGGCAGGCGGACGTACTCGATACTGCCGAAGACCAGGTCCGGGTTGCCGATATCCAGGCGCTTGTTCGACCGGTAGCGCAGGTTGCCATACACTCGGGCGTCCGGGGTGAGCGTCAGTTGTTTACCAACCATCACATCAACGTCGCCGTCGATGCTGCCTGAGATGACGACGCGGTCGGCCGTAGCCTTGACGTCACCCCGCACCGTACCGGCCAGTTCGAGCGAGCGGCAGCCGGCCGCCAGGTCCCCGCGCACCTCGGCGTTCTTTGTGACGACCATGCTCGCGCAGCCGGCCAGCACGTCCTGCCCGACCGCACCGTTGATGTAGACCGTGCCCGCTCCGACGCGCACCGCGCCGCCCACGCGGCCGTTGACGTTGAGTGTGGCGCAGAGCGCCACGATGTCACCGGCCACCGTACCCGACATGTCGACCGATTGTGCGGCAAGGAACAGGTTCCGGGTCACCGGGCCTGAGACGTTGACCGACTGGGCTCCGGCAATCACCGAGCCGTCAAGCCGGCCCTCGACCCGCAGCATCGTACCGCTGAAGTAAAGGTCCCCGACGCGCATCTCGTCCGCGGGAACAGACATGCTCGACGAGCTGACGAACTGGGCCGCCAGACCGGTGCCGGCCAGCGCCAGCAGCAGTAGTGGGCGCATCCGTGCCTAGTCCTTAAGGTCCTCTAACTCCTCGCGGACACGCTGCTCAATCCGGCGGCCGAGTTCGTCCCAGTCCGGCCCAGCCGGTTCAGTCTGCCGCTCGCTGCGCCACGACGCAAGGCCTTCCCGGACGCCGTCGCCGATAGTCTTGCCGACGCGCTCCCAGTCGTGGTCGCGGCGCTTCTTGTGGCAGGCCGACCGCGCACCGCCACCGAGCGCTATCATCGCCCCGAGCAGGAACCCGAGGTTGTACGCCCAGCCGACGTTATTCGCTTCATGAATTGTCACCTCTCTGGTGAACAGGCTGACAATAAAGGTGACGACGATGATCAGGCCGTGCCAGAGCCCGGCCCAGAAGTTGGCCGGTCGGCCAGTCTCTCGATGCCAGCGTGGGTTGCCGGGCGCACAGCCGGCGACGACCACAAACAGCAGCATGACCACGAGCAGTGTTTTGACCAGATTCATGACACCTCCTCCGGTGCTGGATTCAGTCTGATTGGCGGGTTGAACAATGCTGCATAATCTATCTCGCCCCAGCCGTCTGGTCAAGTGGTTCCCGGGAGCGGTTCGCATTGACCTTGGCTGCGGGGTCGGTATCATTGTATCCAGCGGGTCTGGCTCTGCCCGCAAGAAAGGCGTCATTATGGTTACGTCCGAAAGAAACCGTCTTGCCGGACGGTGTCTGCTGACCACGGTCCTCGCCTGTCTCGTTCTCTCAAGCGGGGCGCGAGCAAGCGATGACCCGACGATGGGACTCATCTTCAGCGACTCCGGCTCCTTTGTCGGCTACACCCTGTTCACTCCTATGTTCTACAACATAACCTATCTCGTCGACAACCAGGGTTCCCTAGTACATTCCTGGCCTGCCCGAACCAGACCCGGCTTGGGGGCCTATCTACAGGAAGACGGCCTGCTGCTGCTCACCCAGTTCGACAGCGGCCCCTACCTGCGCGGAGGTGGTGCCGGTGGCCGCGTTGAGCTCGTGGACTGGGACGGCAACATCACCTGGGCCTACACCTACTCCGGAGCGACCTTTCGCCAGCATCACGACGTCACGCCCCTGCCAAACGGACACATACTGATGGTCGCCTGGGAAACGAAGACCCGGGCCGAGGCAATCGCGGCCGGGCGCAACCCGCAGACTCTATATCAGTCGTTTATCGTGGACCATGTCATTGAAGTGGACCCGGCCACAGACTCGATTGTCTGGCAGTGGCACATCTGGGACCACCTGATTCAGGACTTTGACTCCACCAAAGCCAACTACGGCGTGGTACGCAGCCACCCTGAGCTGGTGGACGTCAATGGCGGGATGTCCGGCACCTATGACTGGAACCACACCAACACCGTCGCCTACAACGCCGAGCTGGACCAGGTCATGCTCTCACCCCGGTACTTCAATGAAATCTGGGTAATCGACCACAGCACGACGACAGAGGAGGCTCGCGGGCATACCGGCGGCAGGTACGGCCGCGGTGGCGACCTGCTGTACCGATGGGGAAACCCGGAGGCGTACAAGCGCGGAACCGGATTCGACCGCAGGCTGTTCCAGCAACACGACGTCCAGTGGATCAGTGACGGGCTGCCCGGGGCCGGCCACATCCTGGTGTTCAACAACGGCAACGCCCGGTTGGGTGGTGAGTACTCATCAGTTGACGAAATCGTCCCGCCGATTGACACCCTCGGTTTCTACCACCTCGGCCCGGACTCGACATACGGTCCGGCTTCGGCGGTCTGGTCATACCGGCTGCCGCCGGAGCTGATGTCGGACCACATCGGTGGGTGCCAGCGTCTTGCGAACACCAATACTATCGTATGCGCCGGGCCTTTCGGGACCTTTGTTGAAGTGACCCCGGAATCGCGCCCGGTCTGGATGTACATCAACCCGGTCACCTCAACCGGGCCGATGCAGCAGGGGGACATCATCCCGTACCTGGCCAACTCGGTGTTCAGGATCCGGCGCTACGGGCCAGAATACCCAGGACTTGCCGGCAGAAACCTTGTCCCCCAGGGGCCGATTGAACGTTACCCACAGCCGGTCGAAGAAGCAGGGAGCAGCCGGCGGAGGTATGGACATCTCGAGGCCAATCCCAGGCTTTTCACCCGCCTGATTCGTCTGGGTGTCACCCTGGATCAATTGGCACCGGTCCGGCTGGCGGTCTACAATGCACTCGGCGCGTGTGTCGCCACCCTCGTTCAGACAGAGTTGCCAGCAGGCAGGCATGAGCTGACCTGGGACGCTACGGGCCTTCCGCGCGGAACTTATCTGTGCCGCCTCGAGTCAGGCACTGCCCGGGAAGCAGTGGCCGTGGCTTTGGTCAGATAGTCACGCGGTCAGTAAGGCTCGGCGCGTCTTTGTCTTGCGTGGTGCCAGCAGACACGGGAAGAGTCATCATCATTGTCCCGGCCTTGATTCCCCGAGCTTTTTGGCTAGATTCTTGACCGATGAAGTCTGAAGACCAGAGTGCGCCCGGCAGCCACGAACGCGAATCGCACCACCACCGGCGTCCGTCCATTGCTCCACTGCGCGACCCGGCAGCCGGCGGCTGGCTGTGCGACGTGATGCTGGGCAAGCTGGCGCGCGAGCTGAGGCTCCTGGGCATGGACGTCGAGTACCACCGCAACCTAGCGAACATGCAGGCCTATCGCGCGGCCCGGGCCACCGGACGCACGCTCCTTTCCCGGAACAAACGACTGACCAAGTTGCCGGGCGTGGTCTTCGTCGAGAGCCAAGACCCGACCGAGCAGGTCGCGCAGATTCGTGGTTTGGCCGCCAACGGCCCGACCGGCACGCCGGAAGCTCCCTGTGCCGTAGCGCCAGCCCCAAGGCGTACGCCGCCGGAAGGGACTCCTTTTGGTCGCTGCCTGGAATGCAACAGCCCACTGGAGAATATCTCGCGTGAGCAGGCCCGGCCATCGATACCTTTCTTCGTCTATCAGATTCATCATGACTTTCGACGCTGCCCGAAGTGCAAGCGCGTCTACTGGCCGGGTAACCATGTTCAGGACATGGCGCAACGTGTTCCGGCCCGTTCCGGCTCGCGCCGGCGGCGAGGTTAGCCCCCAATCCCGACGGAGGTTACATGGCGGTTGTCTTAGACGGTAAGAGCCTAAGCATTGAAGACCTGGTTCGTGTCGCCCGTTTGCGTGAACCGGTGCAGTTGTCCGATGCCGCGAAACAGCTCATCAACCACTGCCGCGGTTTCATCGAAGAGAAAGTCAAGGCGCGGGCCGTAATGTACGGAATCACGACCGGCATCGGTGAGCTATCAGAGACGATTCTCACTCCGGAGCAGACCGAGCAGTTCCAGCGCTACATCGTCTACTCCCATTCCGCCGGTTGCGGTGTTCCCCTGCCCGAGGAAGTGGTACGCGCCGGCATGTGCTCACGCATCAACGTACTCTCCATCGGGAACTCCGGGATTCGCCTCAAGGTGGTCGAGACGCTGGTCGAAATGCTCAACCGGGGGGTGACACCGGTGGTATACGACAAAGGATCGGTCGGCGCCTGCGGCGACCTCTCGCCCATGAGCCAGATGGCTCTGGTGCTGCTCGGCGAGGGCGAAGCGTTCTACCAGGGCAGGCGGATGAGCGGTGCCCAAGCAATGGAGGCCGCGGGTATCGCTCCGGTCCAATTCGAGGCCAGGGACGGCCTGGCAACCATCAACGGCTCAAACATGACCGCGGGCTGGGGGGCCCTGCTACTCGCCGATGCCGACCACTACTTCAAGGTTTCGGAAATCGCCGCTGCCCTGACCCTCGAGGTGGTCAATGCCAACATGGCCGCCTATGATGAACGCATCCACAGGGTGCGCGGCTATCCGGGTGCAATGACCTGCGCCGAGAATGTCCGGCGTCTGACCGAGGGTTCGGTCATGCTGCAACAGCCGGGCAAGAAAGTGCAGGATGCGTACTCCCTGCGCTCCACGCCGCAGGTGGTCGGCAGCGCCAAAGACGCTCTCAAGTGGGCGCGGTACATGTTCGAAACCGAGCTGAACGGCGTCGGCGACAACCCCATCTTTTTCCCGGACGAGAAGGCGTACCTGACCGGAGCCAACTTCCAAGGCACGCCGCTTGGGCTGCCGCTCGACCTAGTCGGCACCTGTGTGACCATGGTCGCCGTCTTGTCCGAGCGCCGGACCAACCGACTCCTGAACCGGAACCTCTCCTGCGGCCTGCCTGCGTTTCTAACCAAGGGCGCAGGGATGTTCTCCGGCCTGATGCTCACGCAGTACACGCAGGGGATGCTTGTCTGCGAAGACAGAATCCTGTCCGCACCGGCATCAATCGGCTCGGTCCCGGCGGCGGCCGACCAAGAGGACTTCGTCTCAATGGCATTCACCAGCGCCCTAAAGGCAAACCAGATACTCAACAACGCTTGGTACGTCGTGGCGATCGAGCTGATGGCAGGTGCACAGGCGGTCGAGTTCCGTAGGCCCCTGACTGCCGGCAAGGGCACGTCGGTCGCCTACGACTTCGTGCGCCAGTACGTCGAAAAGATGGTGGAAGACCGCCCGGTGCAGGACGACATCAACAACTTGACCGCAGCGGTGAAGTCCGGTGAACTACTCAAAGCGGTCGAACAGGCAGTTGGCAGACTGAACTGAATCGGGAAGGAATCAGGGAACCGACGAGTCTGGGGAAGGGATGCTGATTAAGCGGCTGGGGCAGTCTCGGGAGATTGCCGCCGGTGACCACACCTGGCTGCGCGAACTCCTGCATCCGGACCGCGACTCGGTCAGGGTTCGGTATTCGCTCGCCATTGCCCGGCTGGAACCGGGCGCGTCTTCCCGCCCGCACCGACTTAGGTCGACGGAGGTGTACTACGTAATAAGAGGTACAGGCGAGATGCACGTAGCCGACGGAGTGGAACAGGTTTCAGCGGGCGACGCAATCTACATCCCGGCCGGCGCAGTGCAGTGGCTCAAGAACATCGGCCCGGTGCCATTCGAGTTCGCCTGCATCGTTGACCCGGCTTGGCAGGCCAAGGACGAAGAGGTTCTTTAGCTCCGCATCAATTCATGATTCGCTCGAAAAGTGGAAAGACCGTCTCCTCTTCCCGCTTGAGCCTGATTCTCAGGATGGTCAGGAGCGCGCCGTGGTCCGTAGCGAATTCAACCAGTGCCGGCTCGCCCTGTTCGTACTTCGCGAAGAAATCCTCGGCCAAACTGGTCACAACGCGCAGGTCGTCGTTCAGATGCTGGAGCCGACCAGCCAGCCTTGCGTCGGCCCGCGCCGCGTCTTCAATCGCAGGATAAAGTTGTTCCTTTTCCGTGAGTGCGTGGGTACGAAATAGGCTGCGCACCCGTGCCAGGCGACTCTTGCCTTCCTCGGTTCGGAACTGACGCGGCCTGATGCCGGCGAGCGCCTGTTGTAGTTCGGTGTGTTCGGCGGATAACTTCCTGAGCAGATCGTGCAAGCTCTCTCCTTCCCTTGTACGATGTTTCGGCCTGCCATATGATACCGGAAGAGGCCGCCGACTTCAAGTTCGGCAGAGGTCACGGTTTCGTGCCGCTCGTGAGTTTCGTAGTCCTGTGTCGCATTCGGGACAGGCGCCGGAGCCCGGCGTTGCGCCGCGACGCGCAGGCAGCCTCAGGTGCGGCGCCTCAGCGCCGCGACGAGCCTCACGCCGAGCAGCAGGTTGAGCGCGACAGACAACATCAGGGCAATCCGCAATCCCCGTGCCGCTGCACCTGCCGCGGGTTCGGCCCGAGTCATTGCCTCCGGGCTCGGCACATACAGCGTTTCGACCTCGGCCGGTGGGTGGAGCGCGAAGCCAAGTACCGATACATCTCGGAGCGAGAAGATCTTGGGCAGGGTCGGGCCTGATTCGAAACCGGTAGTGATGAGGACCACGCAGGAGCAGCCGTTCTGGGCGAATGAGTAAACTACTTCGTTCTTCGCCGTCTCGAAAGCAACAGTGTCCAGGGCCGGAAGTCTGACGGTCAATGTCTCACACGTAGGCTCCTCGCCTTCGGTAGGGAGAATAGCGGCGTCGCGATACAAGTCGGGCTTTGCCTCGCTGAGTTGCTCAAGGATGGCTCTGTAGAAGTCTACCCGGATGGTGCCGAACAGCTTGGTGAACTGCCTTGGCACCAGCAGCTTCCTTTCCCGGCCTGGCCACTGGTCGTCAGGGAAACCGCGGAGAAAGAAGAACTCCACGTCGCCAGCAAGGGTCTCGCCTACCGTCTCTTCAAAGAAGACCACATACGTGCCCCAGTGTGTAGCTGATACCGAACCAGAGGCCAAGGTGAGTGCCAGAAGAAGATGTGGGAAGTGGCTCACGCCGGCTCCCGCCGGACTACTTGTCGGGCGAGCGGTTCCAGAAGCCTATCTCGGCCAAGCAACGGCGTGGTCGGTCCGGTCTGGACGCGTCTTCTGCTGGGTAGCCAACCGCGATTATGGCAACCGGCTTGAGGCCCCTGCGGGCGAGTTTCAGGTGTCGGGTCAGCCCTCGAGTGTCAAACCATCCTACCCAACATGTACCCAGCCCCTGCGCGGCCGCGGCCAAGACAAAATGCTCGCCGGCGATGCCGGCGTCGACGAGCTGATACTGCACTCCCTGACCAATGCCAGCAAGCCGGTTGACGATCATGTCTTCCTTGAGAAGCAGACAGACCAAAACGGGCGCCTCACCGAGACGAGCCGACGCCGCGTAGATGCCCCGAAACACAGCCTGAGCCAAACGCTCCTTCTCGGTCGCGTCGTCGAAGACGACGAACCGCCAGGGCTGCTTGTTTTCTGCGGATGGCGCAAGACGAGCAGCCTCCAGGCACTGCTCAATCTTCCCTCGCTCAACCGGAAGCCCGTTGAATCGGCGCACGGACCTTCGCCGGCGACACAGCTCAAGGAATCCGCTATCCCCGCTCACTGGGACGCCTGGGTCTGCAACATGGTCTGAACAACAGTGGAGCCTGATTCTAGCCCGGCGGCCGCGTCCGTCAAGGAAGCATCTGTTTGACGCGGTAAGGCGCGTATGGTATGTTGTTTGAGCCCGCTGCGGACTTCCACGCTCATGCAGGCCGGCGCTACGACGATGAAAAGCCTCTCGACAAAGAAGCGGCCCTTCTCCAAGGTGCTGATTGCGAATCGAGGCGAGATTGCACTGCGCGTAGTCCGCGCCTTACGTGAACTGGGGGTGGGCAGCGTGCTTGTCTACTCCGAGGCGGACCGGAACTCGCTTCCTGTGGTCGCCGCCGACGAGGCGGTCTGCATCGGCCCTGGCCCTGCTCCGCAGAGCTATCTCAACGCCGCCCGGATTCTGTCCGCGGCGAATATTACCGGTGCCGAGGCTGTTCACCCCGGTTACGGCTTCTTGTCCGAGAACCCGGACTTCTCTGACGCCGTTGTGTCGTGCGGGCTCACATTCATTGGCCCCTCTGCCACAACGATGCGTTTACTCGGCGACAAGCTGCAGGCCAGAACCAGGATGCGCCAGGCTGGCGTTCCCGTTGTTCCCGGCTCAGACGAACCCCTCCAGGATACTCGCCAGGCAGCATTGTTGTGCCACGAACTGGGGTTTCCGGTCATAGTCAAAGCGGCCGCGGGCGGCGGGGGTAAGGGGATGCGCATTGTCCGCAACGAGGACGAACTCGAAGCGGGCATCAGGCTGTGCCAGGCCGAGGCACAGCGTTCGTTCGAGGACAGCCGCGTGTACGTCGAAAAGTACCTTAGCCAGGCCCGGCACCTCGAGGTGCAGGTCCTGGCGGACCGGACTGGGTCGGTAGTTCATCTCGGCGAGCGTGACTGTTCGTCTCAGCGGCGCCACCAGAAGCTGCTCGAAGAGAGTCCGGCGCCAGGCATCTCTCCCGAGACGCAGCGGCAGCTTGGGGCTTGGGCCGTGGCCGCAGCCCGCGCCGCAGGATATGAGAACGCCGGCACGGTCGAGTTCATCTGCGCCCAGGACGGCGCGTGCTACTTCATGGAGATGAACGCCAGGCTTCAGGTTGAACACCCGGTCACCGAACTGGTGACTGGTGTCGACATCGTTCACGAGCAGCTTCGCATTGCCGCTGGAGAACCTCTCGCGCTGGCCGGAACACCCTGCGCTCCGTGGGGCCATGCCATCGAATGCCGAATCTACGCCGAAGACCCGGACGCCGACTTCCAGCCGTGCTCAGGCTACGTCAATGACTTGCTGCTGCCTGCCGGCCCGGGCATCCGCATCGACACAGCTTTGACACCGCACTGCTTTGTCCCCCCGTTCTATGACCCGCTGATTGCCAAGGTCATTACCTGGGCACCGGAACGCGAGGCGGCCATAGCACGGATGGAGCGTGCCCTGGCCGAAACGCGTATCGACGGCATCCCGTCGACGGTCGGATTCCTGCGCCAGCTCCTGCGCAACCCGAGATTCCGAAAGGGCAAGGTCACAACCGACACGCTCGACGAACCCTGACGCAGCAGCACGACTTCACATGGCCAGCCCGACCACGGGGTTGGCCTGCCGTATCTCGCTTGTTGGTTATTGACAAACCGTTAGGGCTGGCTACGATTCTAACGTGCCGGATGCGGTCCACGCTTGCCCCTTGACGATCGCGGTACGCTCATCGCTCGGTGACTAACCCGGTGTACGATGATTCTCTTCCGTCGCCGCTACTTCCCGGAGCGTCAATACCGTCTGCGGTTGAAACTGGTCCTGCTGCTCGCCGTGGCGCTGCTGTTTTTCACCGCGGTGCTCTATCTGCGCGTGGCAGCGCGGTGACCGCCATGAAGCTCTTCTGTCTAGCATCACCGGAGTAAAGGAGTCGCACAATGACAAAGCTGCACTTCGGGTACAAAGACATGTTCCGGGCCATGCGCCTGGGTTTCTCCGCCAAGAAGATCTGGATGATGTCACTCGGCCTGTTGGTAGGGACTGCCGGCTATACCCTGCTTACATATCTGGCTTACCTAGTTGCTGGTTCGGACCTGTTGACAGTCTGGCAGTCGTTCCGACTCCTACCGTTTCCGCTGCCACTGGACTATCCTTTTCCCTGGTATTCCTGGGTGGTCTACCTAGTCGGGGCGTTGTTCTTCCTGTGCACAACACTGCTGACGGGCACGGCGGTCTCCAAGGTCTGCTACGAACAGCTCCGTGGCGACGAGTTCTATGAGTCCAAGGAGGCGTTCCGGTTCGCGTTCCGCAGTGGACGCGCGGCGTTGTTCAGCCCCTTGGTGATCCTTGCTTTCGTTGGGTTGGTCGCGGCGGGCGGGGTCGTGCTCAGTGGCATCGGCGCGATTCCGGCAGCAGGCGAAATCGTCGTCGCCCTCTTCTCGCCTATCGCCTTTGTGGCGTCGCTTTTCATCGTCTACCTGCTCCTTGTACTGCTGGTCTGCCTGCTCATGGCACCGAGCATCGTCGGCGCAACGCGCAGCGATACGTTCGACACGCTGTTTGAAGTGTTCTCGTGTGTCAACGAACAACCCGGCAGAACGGTCTGGTATTCGGCCACGGTCGCGCTGCTGGCCAAGCTCGGCTCTTTCCTGTTTGGGCTAGCCGCCAGCGCCGCGGGTCGAATTGGCTACGGCATTCTTTCCTTGTTCATGCGCTCAAAGTTGTCGGACGTCATGAACAACGCTTCCTTCTACTTCAAAGTCAGGCTGCCTGAATGGTGGCCAGCACCGCTGCATGAGTACCTTCTGGCCCAGGCCAACCTTTACGGCCTGCCTCAGATATACCTGCCGGGCGACTATCTTCCGATAAGCTGGAGCGTGGACGTTGCCTCGCTCCTCTTGGGTGCATGTTTCTACCTCATCGCGTTGATGATTGCGGGGTTCGGGTTGTCGGTTTGGTACTCTGGCATGACACTTGCGTACGCTGTGCTTGCTCAGAAGAAGGACGAGAAGAACGTCCTCGAGCTGCCTGATGACGTGTCTGAGCTTATTGAACCTGTAGTCAAGCCTGAGGATGTGGCGCCCCCGACCCCAACTGAACCATCGCCTACATCAAACTAACTACTTATACTTCAATCTGTTAACAAGCGCGGGCCACGCGTTACCACGCTCCGGGCGGTAATCACCGGCCAAGTACAGGGCATTGGCTTCAGGCCGCACGTCTATCGGCTGGCACAACGCCTGGGGGTAGTCGGCGCGGTAGCCAACTCCAGCCGCGGCGTCATCGTCTGGACCCAAGGCAAAATGGCCCAGGCGCTGCTGGACGACCTTAGAGACCACCCGCCCGCAGCAGCGCGAATAACTGGGTTTTCCATCTCTAGGGTCAAGGCTCTTCGGTTTCGCGGCTTCTCCATAGCCAAGAGCACAGTTGATCGCGGCGTGCGGGTCGAGGTTACGCCCGACCTGGCAGTCTGCTCAGAGTGCATCCTTGACATAACGCTTGCGGGTGGCCGTCGCCATGGCTACGCCTTCACGAACTGCACGCAGTGTGGTCCGCGGTACAGCATTGTCGTGTCGCTCCCCTACGACCGCGAGCGAACCACAATGCGCAGATTCGAGATGTGCCGCGCGTGCCGACAGGAGTTCATTGACCCTGCCGACCGCAGGTTCCACGCCCAGCCCAATGCGTGCTCGAGCTGCGGCCCGGCCTTGGCCCTGCTGGACCACAATGGCCAAAGGCTGCCGGGTGATCCGATAACGGGGGCCGCCAAGGCAATCGCCCACGGGTTGGTGGTCGGTCTCAAGAGCATCGGCGGGTTCCAGCTCGCTTGCGACGCCACAGACTCCCGCGTCATCGCGCGCCTCAGACGCCAGAAGCGCCGTCCACACAAGCCCCTTGCCCTCATGTGCGACTCCATCGCCACGATCCGCAGGCTCTGCCGAGTCAGTCGCAGTGCCTGCGGGCTGCTCACTTCGCCCGCCGCGCCGGTTGTGCTCATGCCCAAAAGAACTGTCCCGTCCATCGACCTTTCACCCCTCGTGGCGCCTTCGACCGCATGCCTGGGCGTGATGCTCCCCTACACACCCATGCACAAGCTGCTCTTCGACCAACTGCAGGCCGTTACCGGGCGACCCAGGGTGCTTGTCGTGACCAGCGCCAACCCCAAGGACGAGCCTATTCACAGCTCTCTGCGCGGTCTGTTCTCCGACCCGTCTTCCATCCCTGAGGTTTGCTTGGACCATAATCGATCGATTGCCAACCCCTGCGACGATTCGGTCGTCTCCTGCTCCCGAAACAGCGTCGCTATTGTTCGGCGCTCTCGCGGTTATGTTCCCCAGCCACTAACCCTCGCGCCCATGTTCCACGTGAAACATCCGACGCTGGCCGTCGGCGGCGACATGAAAAGCAGCTTCTGCCTTGCTGCCGGCAACAGGGCTTTTCTTGGACCCCACGTCGGGAGTTTCTCGCCGGGAAGATCTGCCCGGTGGTTCGCCCGTAGTTTGGCGCGCTTTGAAGAATGGACGGGTATCCTGCCCCGCGTGGTTGCGTGCGACCTCCACCCGGATTATGCGTCGACTCGGTGGGCAGAGCGGTTCGCCCACCGCCGCGGAATCCAGCTTCTACGCATCCAGCACCATGTCGCCCATGTCGCCGCAGTCGCGGCGGACTCTGGTCTGGCTCAGCCGCTGCTTGGCATTGTATGCGACGGTGCTGGATACGGCACAGATGGCGCTATCTGGGGGTGCGAGATGATCCTGTTGAACCCGGACCTGTCATGGTCTAGGCTAGCGCACATGGGTTACCTGCGTCTCTCTGTCGCGGCCGATGCTGTACCAGACCCTATGGCGGTCGCGCAATCGTATCTCCGTCAAGCCAAGCGCCCAGGCTGTACAAGAACGGGTATTATGACTTCATCGCTTGGCCGTTTGTTCGACGCGGTGGCTGCCATCACCGGAGTGTGTCGCCGTGCGACCTTCGACGGACACGCTGCCTCTGCCCTTGAGGCGGCGATCGACGAAGCCGAGCGAGGCGATTACTGCGGCGTGTCTTCCTCTCTTGCCGACATATCGTCACTGCCAGCAGTAATCCATCCCGAGCCTATTGTTCTGCGTGTTTCACGTGAAACCGTCGCTGGCGTGCCAGCGCGGGTAGTGGCGGC
>CAZQFS010000067.1:0-15199 GCA_964592755.1 uncultured bacterium
ACATGTGCAACTTCTGGCCCACCTGCTCCCAGTTCACCCGGGCCGCTATCGAGTCGTGCGGCTTCCTTCCCGGTATGGTCATCGGGGCCGACCGGCTGATGCGCTGCAACGTATTCGCCTGGACCTACCACGACCAGTACTATGTGGGCACAAGTCACGACCGGCTGTCTGACCCGCTTGCCAATCACCTTGCCTGGGTTGAGCCGCCGGTCCAACGGGCGCAGACAATGACCATCAAGGCGCATGCAGGCAACGACACGTTAGAGCCGGCCCGGCCTGAGCCCAGTCTCGCCTTTGCCGAACGGCTGTACGCCCATGAGTACCATGCCGAGGCAGCGACCGAGTTCCTGCGGGTGCGTTTCAGCGCCGCGTCGCCCCGGCTCAGGGACTATGCCGGATTGATGGCCGGCGAATCCTATCTCGGTGCGCAGAACCCGGCCCGCGCGCTCCAGGCGTTTCAGACCACATCCGACGCGGTGCGTGACTTCGCCGCCTACGGCGCGGCACGGGCCCGGTTCTCTGGCGGGCAGATGACCGAGGCACGTGCGGAACTTGAGGCGATGACCGATACGAGTCTGGCCCGGAAGGCGGACTACCTGACCGGCTGGACATGGTATCGAACAACCGACTTTGCCCGGGGTTCAGGCTGCTTTGCCCGCTGGACCGACGACACGCTTGCCGTCCAGCTCGCGGCGCTGGACGGCCGTGGCCTGGCTCTGCGCAGCCGGACAGTGAGCACCGCGCTCTCATCGATTGTGCCCGGACTCGGCCACGTCTATTCAGGACGCACCGGCGACGGCGTCTACACCTTCCTGACCGTAGCCAGCACCGGCCTGCTTACCTGGTGGTTTCTGTCCGACTCAGAGACCAGGGACCGGGCGCATGTCGGAGCCTCGGTCTTCGGAGCTTTGACCGCGCTCTTCTACGCCGGCAACGTCTATGGTGCCAACGTGGCCGCGCGTGACTACAACGTTCTGCAGAAACGACGCTATCTTGGCCGGGCAGAGTCATTGCTCGGCCGGCTCCGGCTCGAACCCGACTATCGCCATCTGCGCGACTCGCTGAACCCGGACATTCCTGCTGCCGCGGCCGGAGAATGACCCTGACCGCGTCGGTCGTTGCCTTACTGCTTATCCCGCAGTCCCGGCTTGGCGACTCTCTGCTCCGCTACGGCTTCTACTCCGAGGCCGCGGCCGAGTATCGGAGGTCGAGTTGCCTCACCGGCCGGAGCACGGACGAGCTGCTGCGCCTGGGCCTGAGTCTGGCCGGGGCGGGCGACCTGTCCGAGGCTGTCCCGACCCTCCGTTTGGTCTCGGAGCAGGATTCAGGACTTGCGTGGGATGCGACGATGGCGCTGGCCGGGCTCTACGCGCGTCGGCACGAGTTCGCCCGGGCGCGTTTCGAACTGTCCAGTCTGCTGCTCGGCTCGCCTGACTCGGCTCGGACCCGGAAGCTCCAATTCCTGTGCGGCTGGCTGGACCTGCAGAGTCACGACCTCTCCTCTGCCCGATCATGCTTCAGTCAGGCAGACCGGCAGGACCTGGTACAGGCCATTGAAGACCTCGGACCGGCACGCAGCCCGGCAGCCGCGACGATAATGTCCTCGGTCGTCCCGGGTCTGGGAGAAGTTTGTGCAGGACGACCCCTGTCCGGATTGCTTGGATTCACCGTAACCGGGACCTCAGCCTGCGCCGCATATCTATCGGCCCGGTCCGGCGATTGGGTACTTGCGGCGGTGCTCGTGTCTACGTTCTTCCTCCGGTTCTACAATGGCTCACGGCAGAACGCATCGCTCTTCGCGAACGAATGGAACCACCGCAGGGTAACTGCGATGTTGGAACGGCTTGAAGCAGCGGGAACACCTGAGCCGGACTGGTTTGAAGGCGTACGCCCGATTGTCGGCCCGGAGTTTCCCGCGGGTCAGAACAAGGCTACGAGCCGGCCCGGCTCATTCCGTGAAAAGAGTCCGGGACAGGTCGCTGATGAGCTGGTCTCTGACTGACGTGAGGCGGTCGCCAAGCGCGAAGTTGAGCTCTTCCCGCCCGACGCGAACAATCGCTCCGCCATCAATTGGTGCCGGCTCTCCCAGCCTCACGCCAGGAGGCAGGCCGGACCCCAGGTTCTCAGTGTCGGCGGCCGACAAACGCACCTCGGCTCCGTCCGTGGCGTAACGCCGTATAATGCCCCTGACCAGTTCCGGATACCAGGCCGCAGCCAGTAACCGCTGCCTGGCTGTCTCCGCGACCTGCTCAAGGACCGTCCACTTCGCGGCAAGGAGCCGGTTCCGGCGCGCGAGCCGGGCAGCGCTGCGTGCCCGTTCGAGTATCATCCCGGCCTCGTGCCTGGTCTTCTCGCCGGCTTCGGCCTGCAGGCGGTCAAGTTCGGCCTGAGTCCGCGACTCTATCTCAGTTCGGCGTCGCGCTGACTCGGCCCGAATCGCCGCCGCTCGTGCCTGTCCGTCGGACAGTATCTTGGCGACCAGTTCAGACCTGCCCATCGATTACTGGCCGACTCTGACGCCCATTTGCAGGAATATGGTCGCCAGCAGACCGAGCACGGCGTAGGTTTCGACCAGCGCACCGAAGATGACGCCCTTGGTGCCTTCGCCCGGCTGCTTGGCCACGAGCGCGGCGCCGGCCGCACATACCTTGCCCTGCCATATTGCCGTGGCAAGGCCGGCAATCCCGACCGGCAGGCAGGCGGCAAACATCTGGACGCCCTGCCAGAACGTAATCGGCACGAGTTCGCCGAGCACGCCCAGCTTCATCATGGCGAGAAACGCTCCCAGGAATCCGTAAAACCCCTGGGTGCCGGGCAGGGCAACAAGGATGAACAGCGAGCCGAACTTCTTCGGGTCCTCGGCGAGCACGCCGGACGCAACGGTTGCGGCCAGCCTGATGCCGACCGCCGAACCGATGCCCGCGGGCAGAACTGCAGCAACACAGCCAAACAGAGCTATTGCCAGGCCGGAAGGGTCAACCACAAAGCCTCCTTATGACTTCAGCTTGACGAACTGGTAGGTCTCCTGGAACGGACGGAACCTCTCGCCCCCGCCGACATAGAACCGGGGAAAGAACTCGACGTACTGCAACCGCAGCGAGTGCACGAACGCTCCGAGCACGTTCACCGCAATGTTATAGGTGTGGCCGATAACGAGTACAACCAGGGCGAGCACGATGCCCACGACCGGGACCGGCATCACCATCCATGCGATGACGTTGATCGCCACGGCGACGCCACCGGTACACATGCCCAGCGCCATCAGCCTGATGTAGGAAAGGACAACGCCAACATAGCCGGTCGCGCCGTACAACGCATAGCCGCCCCAGAGCAGCTTCAATACCACCCCGTCACTCGGCGCGAGGAGGAAGAACAGCGCACCGGCTGTTCCCACGGCCCAGAGCGGAACAACACCGGCAAACCACAACCCGAGCCCGGCCAGCGTCAGCAAACCGAGCAGGATGGGAACCGGTTTTCGACGCCGGAGAGCCGCCCGACCCGCGTAAACCGAGTTGGCGAGGAACGCGGCGAGCACGAACCACTTGACCGGAGCCGCCGCGGCCGGAAGCCAGCCCAGCTTCGTACCCCAGAAGAGCAGGGTCGTTCCAATCAAGGCAAACCAGAGGCCCTGGCTGACCGCGGTCTGCCGGCTGCGCTGAGTGAACACGACAATCGCCGCGACCGCAACGAGCACGGCTCCGACCAGCAGTCCTGCTGCCCACGCCGGAAGAACCCGAGCCAGCAGCACCCGCGCGGTCAAGCAGTTCAGCAACACAAACCAGGGTAGCTGGACCAGCAGACCGTCGCCGTAGTTCCGCACGCGCAGGCAGTCAACAATCTCAAAGGCGATGCCGGCGACCATCTGGACATAGCCGAGCGCCAGCGACAGGATGAAGAACTTCATCGGGTCTTTCACCGGGTCAAACCACATCATGCGGTTCTTGAGTGCCTGCAGCCAGGCCATGCCCAGCCGGTCGGGCACGTCGCCAAACCATCCGCCCACCAGCGCACCCGCCGGAATCGTCAGGACCGCGCCAATGAGCACGATGCCCAGGAGCTTGTTGCCGGGACCAAGCCGGCGCATCAGCAGGTACGTGGCGACCGCGAGAACAATGCCGTACCCCGCGTCGGTCAGGCAGAGCGCGAAGAAGACGCCGAAAAACGGGGCGACCAGCCAGGTCGGGTCAAGCTCTTTGGGCGACGGCAGGCTGAACAGCTCCAGAACAAGCTCGAAAGGCCGGAGCAGGGGGCGGTTGACCAGAGCCACGGGCGGAGACTCATCAGGCTCGGGCTCGACCACCTCGAGCGATGCGAAGCCGGCATCATCGACCAGCCGCCGCAGCCGGGCAAGGTGGCGCGCGCGTACCCAACCCTTCACGAACGCGACCGTGGCGGTGCGGTCAAGGGCCCGTGCGGTTGCCTGCTTGGTCTCGGCGTTGGCCACCGCGTCGGCCGAGGCCTTCAACCGCGGCAGTTCTTGCGTCAGGTCGCCAAGCTGACCGCGCAGTGCCCGTTCATGTGCGGCCAGCGATTCCATCTCCTGCTCGAGCCGGGTCAGAAGCTCGGCCGGACGGCCCTGCACATGGTGCAGGTCCACTGTCTCGAAATGTCCGGTGCTGACCAACGCCTGCAGCTCTGCACCCAAGTCGGCTGGCGCAACAACCAGCGCGAATACTGCCCCGTCACTTTCGCCCACGCGCCCGATTGCGATAGGTCTTCCCTCAAGTGCGGCCGCGGCAGCCTCGTAGTGCGCCTGGTCCGGGAACCTGCCGGCAACCACAGCCAGATTCCTGCGAGCGTAGAGCGCGGCCGGGTCGTGGTTCAGTCCCACCCAGGGCCGAAGCCGGTCCATCTCGCTGCTGACCGCTTTGCGCCGGGACTCGACCTCGGCCAGCTCCCTTTCCAGCCGTTCCACCGTCTTCAGCCGGGCCTCGTGGTCATAGTCGGCAACAAGACGCTCAAACTCCGACCGGTCACACACCGGCCGGGACGACACTTTGGACCCGGTCTTGGCAGCCAGGACCTCGACCGCCCGTGCCAGGCGCGCACTCGCCACGCCCTGCTCTTTAGTCGGCTGTTCGCGCTCAGTGCCGGTAATGTGCATCAGCCCTTGACGTTGCAGTGCCCCGAGAAAGGACTCCAGACGGTCTTCATGGACCGCCAGCAGAACCTTGCGGACTCGCTCTACTGCCACTGCCGACGCAGTTCCTCGACCAGCATCTCAACTGCGGCCTGCCGCCTCTGTTCCGGAATCTCGGCTACGGCTCTGGCCGCGGTCTCGGCCTCGACGGCTGCGGCCCGCACGAGCTCCTCTGCCTGAGCCCTGGCATGGCTCAACGCCGCTTCTCGTTCGGACTGAACCCGGGCGCGCGCCTGGGCAATCCGGCGAGTCGCATCCGTCTCGGCTTGTGCCATCATCTGCCGGGCAGCCTCTTCCGCCTGCTTCACCATTGCGTCCGCCTCGGCTTCGGCCATCTTTATGCTTTCAACCAGGTCAGGTGATTCTGTTGTCATTGGTGCGTGCAAATGGTATTCCAAAAGCAGTCCAAGTCAAGATAACCGCACTCAGGGTGGAGCACAGCGTGCGGGTCGGCGCAGGTCCCAGACTCAACCACCGCAGCAGAGAGACTGTCCTCCGGGCATGTCCGACCGCTTTGGCCGACGCGCCGTCGAGCTGCAGCCGGCGCTCTGCACCGGGAATCACCGGGAGTCCGAAGACCGGGCCGATGTGTTCCTGACCACGTTGCCGTTGACGACGTCGTCCGCCTGACTGACCGGGCTGGAAAAGGCTATGCGCCGTTCTGCTCAGGCAGAACAGGTGCCTTCCGGTCGCAACGACCAGACTAAGCAGCCGCCGAGAAGATCCCGGCCGGCGGCACGAGTCCGGAAGCTAGCCCTCGACCTTGATGGCGCTGGCCGGACAGTCTTCTGCCGCCTGCTGGACGCACTCCTCGACCGCATCAGTTATCGCTTCGGCCTTCGGCCTGGCTGCGTCGCCGTCCATCTCAAAGACATCGGGGCATGTATTGACGCACAGCTCACAGCCGGTGCAGAGTTCTCGGTCGATTGATACTTTCATCTATACCTCCGTTTCAGGCCGGCCCGCGGAAGGGCACGGCGCACTTGGGTTGGGACACTGCGAAGTCAACTACTTCCTTCGGGTTGGCTTTCAATGTGTGACTGAAGCCTCGCGCTGGGTAAGGAACGCATGAACGAAACCGTCAAGTTTGCCGTCCATGACCGCTTCGACATCGTGGGTCTCAAATCCCGTCCGGTGGTCCTTCACCAGTTGGTAGGGAAAGAACACGTAGGAGCGAATCTGGTGGCCCCAGGCGATGTCGGTCTTGGACGCTTCGTACTTCGCCCGAGCCTGGTCCTGCTCTCGACGGTAATGGTCATAGAGCCGCGAGCGAAGCACTTTGAGTGCGTTCTGCTTGTTCTGGAACTGGGAGCGCTCGTTCTGACAGGAAACGATGATGCCGGTCGGCACGTGGGTAATGCGCACCGCCGAACTGATCTTGTTCACATTCTGGCCGCCGTGGCCGCCGGCCCGGAACGTGTCCACCTTCAGGTCGTTCGGGTTTATCTCGACCTCAATCTCCTCTGCCTCGGGGTAAACCGACACCGCGGCAAAGCTGGTGTGGCGGCGGCCGTTGGCATCAAAGGGCGAAACCCGAACCAGCCGATGCACCCCGATCTCCGACTTGAGCAGCCCGTAGGCGTAGGTCCCGCTCACCTCAATCGTAGCGTCCTTTATGCCCGCCTCCTCATTCGGTTGCAGGTCGAGTACGCGATGCTTCAGTTCCTGCTTCTCCAGGAAGCGCTGATACATGCGGAGAAGCATCTCGGCCCAGTCACACGACTCGGTCCCGCCAGCCCCGGGGTGAATCGAGAGGATCGCCGCCCGCGAGTCCTCGCTTGCGCTGAACATCGCCCTCTCCTCCAGCGCCTCGATGTCGCGGCTCACCGCGCCGACGAGTACGCCAAGCTCCTGCTGGGCAGCGTCGTCGGACTCGAACAGACTCGACAACTCACGGGCGTCATTGAGTTCACGCTCAAGTCGGTCGACGCGACCGAGCAGGTCACTAATCACAGCAACCCGACGCATCGTATCCTGGGCGCGGCGGACGTCAGACCAGAAGTCGGGGCGGCTTGTCTGACTGGTCAGCGCCGCCAGCTCGCTGCGCAGCCGAGGCAGGTCAAAGAAACTCCTGTAGACGTTCCAGTCGCTCGACCAGGGAGTCAACCTGGTACGCGTCACAACGCTCGCTGTCGGTCATCCCGCAGGACTACTTCTTGGCGGCCGGCCCGGATGCCCCGCCGTACTTGCGTCGGTACTTCTCGACCCGGCCCGCGGTGTCAACCAGCTTCTGCTTGCCGGTAAAGAAAGGGTCGCAGGCCGAGCATATGTCAACGTTCATCTTGGGCTTGGTCGAACGCGTCTTGATTACGTTGCCACATGCGCAGGTGATTACCGCATCATCGTACTTGGGGTGGATTTTCGGTTTCATTGCTCTCTAGCTTTCGCTCATCGAACTCAGGAATTCCTTATTGTCGCGAGTCAGACGCATCTTGTCAAGGACAAACTCCATCATCTCAACCGGGTTGAGTTCGGCCAGCAGCTTCCTCATCACCCAGATTCGGTTCAGCTCGAACTCGGACAGCAGCAGCTCCTCCTTGCGTGTGCCCGAGCGCTGCAGGTCGATGGCCGGGAATATCCGGCGGTCGGCGAGCTTCCGGTCGAGTATCAGTTCCATGTTGCCCGTTCCCTTGAACTCCTCGAAGATGACCTCGTCCATGCGGGAACCGGTCTCGACCAGGGCGGTGGCGATAATCGTCAGACTGCCGCCTTCCTCGATGTTGCGCGCCGCGCCGAAGAACTTCTTCGGCTTCTGCAGGGCGTTGGAGTCGAGGCCGCCCGAGAGGGTCCGGCCCGAGTGCGGCACCACGAGATTGTGTGCGCGGGCGAGACGGGTTATGGAGTCGAGCAGGATGACAACGTCGTGCTTGCTCTCGACCAGGCGCTTGGCCTTCTCCATGACCATATCCGCGACCTGGACGTGGCGCTCCGGGACTTCGTCGAACGTAGAGGAAATCACCTCTGCCTTCACCGAACGCTCCATGTCCGTTACCTCCTCGGGTCGTTCGTCAATGAGCAGGACAATGAGGGTTACCTCGGGGTGATTGGCGGTGATGGAGTTGGCGACCTTCTGCATGAGGATCGTCTTGCCGGCACGCGGCGGCGAGACGATAAGCCCGCGCTGGCCTTTCCCGATTGGCACGAACAAATCCTCCACCCGCATCGAGAAGTCGTTCTTCTCCGGCACCTCAAGCCTGATGCGCTGCTGTGGATAGAGCGGGGTGAGGGCGTCAAACGGAATCCGCCGGCGGTCCGCCTCCAGGGGAGTCCCGTTGACGGTATCGATTTTCAGCAGCGCGAAGTAACGCTCCGAGTTCCGCGGGGGGCGGGCCCGACCGATGACCGTGTCGCCGGTGCGGAGCCCGAACCGTTTTATCTGCGACGGCGACACATAAATGTCATCGGACGACGGCAGATAGCTGTAGTCGGGCGAGCGCAGGAAGCCGAATCCCTCTTCCAGAATCTCCAGCACGCCCGACACTTCGACGCCGTCACCATCGGTGTGGCGCTGGCGTGCCTGGGCTTCGAGTATCGACATCACCAATCCCTGCTTCTTCTTGTCGCGGAAATCCGGAATGCCGAGTTTCTCGGCCATTTCGTACAGGTCGGTTATCTTCATCCGTTTGAGTTCATCCTGAAGCATCGTGTTCTCCTTGCCCGGGATTCTGTACGGGCGGGATTGACTTACTGCCCGGCACGCGCCCTATCTGCTCGCTGCTGCCCGCCGACTACCTGCTGGGAAACTGCCACCGACCGTCTGTATCCGTGGTCGGCTTACCGAATGAACAGAGGAGCGCTTCTTCGAGGTCTCAGACAGAACAGTATAAACATCCGCCCGCGCGTGTCAAGCACAATCTGTTGCGCGACGAGCCGTCAGTGTCCGCGACGTCAGTCGAGCTTGACGAACCGCGCACTGGTCAGGCTGCGGCCCGCCTCATCCTCAATGGAGCAGAAATACACGCCGGGCAGGAAGCCCTGGCCGATAATCGAGCGCCCTTCAAGCGCCCGCTCATGCAGCAGACGGCCGCCGGCATCGTATATGCGAAGGAAACAAAGCCCGGGGCCGGCGACATTGACGCTGACCGTAGCCGTGTGCCGGAAAGGACTCGGCCGGACCATGACTCGGGGAACCGGCTTGAACCCGGCCGGTTCGCTGACCGAAGTGTAGACAACCGGAATGAGCACATCGTACGGGTACAGGTTCCGGCCGGTGACAACCAGACGCAGCATTCCTGTGTCAGTTGGATTTATCTCCAATGCGACCTCGCCGTCCGGATTCGTGCACCCGGTCGCACAGACCGACGTGTCCATCGAGGCGCAAACCAGGGCATTGGCCACCGGAGTCCCGTTGTGGCAGACGGTCGCCAGCAGAGTCTGCGGTCCTGGTTCCACAGATGCCGGATGACCAACATCAAGCAGCCGAGGGGTGGCTGTCCAGACCGGCAGCGCCGGGTCCCCCAGGAGCCCGAATCCACGATAGTCGCTGGTATAGGTGGGGAACTCGACCCGGAGCTGACGCTTGGCGCGGAGCGCCGCGATGCCCAGTCGGTCGGCATTCTCGAGGAAGAGGCCGTCGAAGAAACCCCGGCAGACCGCGCCTCGCTGCCGGGCGACACTCACAGCAGAGTGGGTATTGCCGAAGAAAGCGACCGCACCCTTGAGGCTGGCGTGCGTGCCCGTCTTCATCCAGGCGTCTCCGACCATCGACTCGTTGGGTGCGAGCGTCATGGTCTCACACGTGATTGAAAGCACTATCGGGAGCTTCTTGCCGTTGACGGTCTGTGCCGGGTCAACGTTGAAGGGTTGATACCAGTTGCCGCCGGCTGTGCCCCGATAAAGCACCATGCCGGCACCAGCATTCACCGAAGTGACGACGTGGCTCGCGGTGTGACCGCGGTTGTACGACAGGGAGTCACAGCGCACGAAACCGGCTGCGCCGGCCTGACTCGCTGCCCGCCGGATGTTGTTCCAGTATATGGTGTCGTCCGCATCGCCGCCCTCGCGGACGACAGTGGTGATGCGGCGCATCCAGAGGCTGTCGGTAAGGTCGGGAGTGCGTTCGTACGCTAGCGTCTTGGCCACCATCACGTCGAGCTGCGCCGCAGAACGGGCCGGAAAACGGCCCACCGGCAGTTCCGCCTCGAAGTCTCCGACCATGTCGCCGTAGATGTTGTCTGAATAGTAGGAACCGCTTCCCTGCACCGTGTAGCGCCGAGCCGGCAGGTTGGCGGGCGAACCGACCAGAAGAACGTACTCAGGCGGAACCGGCCACGTGCTGTACGCATTCCTGATGTAGTTCTTGATGCTTGTCGTATCCGAGCCAATCTCTGAGAGACGCACGACCTTTGTCGAAAGTCCGGTGGCCTGCTTCCACTCTGCGAGCGGCAGAATGGACTGGTACAGGACGTCGGTCGTAATCACGAGATAACGCGCGCCGTCCTCGGCCAAAGACACCGCGACAACCAGCAACACGATCAGCAGGACTGCTCTTGTCACAGACTACCTCCGGAGAGTGAATGCTTGCCAGAACGAACCCAGCGTCCGTCTGACTCCGGACGCTGTGGGTGGCTTGTGGATGATACCTGTTGCCACTAATACTATTGTACTCATGAGCGGCGCTCGGTCAAGGCGCGGCGACAATTCCATAGCCGGCGCCAGACGTGAGACTGACGAAGCGCGTCACCAGCGCGTGTTCACTGCGTGAGAACCGGCCGTCAGCAGGCCGCAAGGTCAGGTCGGGCGCTCCGGAAGTCAGCGGCAGTGTACTGCTCGCGCACTCCGGTTGACCCTGTGACGAACCCGGAAGTGAGGTCCAGGTCCGGCCCGGAGACAAGCAGACTGAAGGCACTGACGCAGAGGACCGGTCAGACCAGAGGCGAGACCCCAGACAGGCCCACGACGAGAGGAGTCTATCAGACATCCTGGAGAGCGATTCCCGTCAGGGTTTGGGGAACCGTTACCCCAGCGGGGTTCCAGATTTCGCATCCTGCGCGTAACATCTTGCAGCACAAAGAGGTATGCCGAGAAACGGACCCGGCGGCCTGTGTCCTTCATTGGATACAGACGAGGGCCCAGTCGTGGCTTGCTGCTGCGTGCCGGCCATGACCCGCCGGTTGGGAACCGCCCGTTCAGCAACTGTCCTCTTCCACCGGATGCTCGAGAAGCAAACCCCTCGCTTGACTCCGGTTGAATCGCAGGTAGATTCAGTCTGTGCAGCGTACTCTGACCGCAGATGTCCCGGATCACATCGGAGAGGAAGTCCGGCTGCTCGGCTGGTTGCACCAGGTCCGGGCGCTGGGTTCGATATCGTTCGTCATCGTCCGCGACCGGACAGGACTGGCCCAAGGCGTGGTCCTAGACCCGTCCCAGCTCGACCTGACCCGGCTCAAGCGCGAAAGCGTGGTCGAGGTAATAGGCACGGTCAAGGCCGAGCCTCAGGCCAGGAAAGGCGCCGAGGTCGTTGTGACGAGCATGAAACCGCTGGTCGAGCCCGTGGCCGAACTGCCATTCGAGGTCAACCGTTCCAAAAGGAAGCTCAACCTGAAGATAGACGCGATTCTCGACCACCGTGCGTTCAGTCTGCGCAACCCGGAGTTCGCCGCACCCTTCCGGGTTCAGGCCGAGGTCGTGAGGACGTTCTGCGACTACCTCCGCCGCCAGGGATTCCTCGAAGTACACACCTCGAAGATTGTCGCGGCCGGCACCGAAGGCGGAACTGCCCTGTTCCCAGTCAAGTATTTCGAGCAGACCGCCTACCTGGCCCAGAGCCCGCAGTTCTACAAACAGATGCTGGTGGGCGCCGGGTTCGAGAGGGTTTTCGAGGTCGGGTTCGTCTATCGCGCCGAAGACCATGCCACTTCGCGCCACATCAACGAGTACCTGTCGCTGGACTTTGAGATGGGTTTCATCGACTCGTACACCGACGTGATGGACATCGAACGCGGATTCCTTAAGGCGCTGGTCGAGAACCTCGAGCAGAACTGCCGGGAGGAGTTTGAACTGCTGGAGGCACAACTGCCCCGGCTCGGCACTGTACCCGAAGTCTCGCTGAAAGACGCGCTGGCCATTCTGGCCCGGGACTACCGACGCGACGTCACCGGTATGGTTGACCTTGACCCCGAAGGAGAACGGCAGATATGTGACTACGCTCTGAAGACCTCGGGCAGCGAATTCGTCTTCATCAGCCGTTATCCGCGCTCGGCCCGGCCTTTCTACACGATGCCCGACCCGCAGGACCGGGACTCAACCCTCGGCTTCGACCTTCTGTTTCGGGGCCTTGAGGTAACAACCGGGAGCCAGCGCGTTCACGACTACCGAATGCTCTGCGACAACATCCGCCGCATCGGCGGCAACCCGGACAGCTTCAGCTTCTACCTGGAGATCTTCAAGTACGGTATGCCGCCTCACGGCGGGCTGGCCATCGGCGCTGAGCGACTCACGCAGCAGTTGCTCGGACTGGCCAACGTTCGCGAGGCAAGCTTCTTTCCGCGTGACCGGTTCCGCATAGCACCCTGACCATCGCCTCCCGGCGTCAGTTCGGTCGGTTAGTATCGCTTCCTCGCTACTCCGCTTGACACGCAACGTGAGCCGGCTATTCTGACCGACCAGTGATAAAGGTATGCATACTTTTTGCCGCAGGAACCAACTGCGACTCAGAAACTGCCCACGCCTGCCGGTTGGCCGGCGCCGAGCCGGTGACCGTCCACGTCAACCAGTTGAAGCGCCGCGAACGCCGGTTGTCCGAGTTCCAGATGCTTGTCATCCCGGGCGGGTTCTCCTACGGCGACTACATAAGCTCCGGCCGCATCCTGGCCAATGAACTGAGGCACAATCTAAGACAAGACTTGGAGGAGTTCTGCGCTGCGGGCAAACCCGTGCTCGGCATCTGCAACGGCTTCCAGGTGCTGGTCAAGTGTGGACTGCTGCCCGCCTTCACCCGACCATTTGAGAAACAGACCGTCACCCTGGATACAAACGACTCAGGCAGGTACGAGGACCGGTGGGTGTATCTTCGGGTTGAGGATTCCCCTTGCGTTTTCACCGAGGGGATCGAGACGCCGCTCTACCTGCCGGTGGCCCACGCCGAAGGTAAGTTCATCGTGTCGTCCACCGATGTGCTTGCTCAACTGAATGCCGGTCGCCAGATCGCGCTCCGCTACACGACTCCAACAGGAGACTCTCCGACCTACCCAGACAACCCCAACGGCTCCGAAGCCGACATCGCCGGTATCTGTGACCCGACCGGCCGGGTTTTCGGCCTCATGCCCCATCCTGAGCGATTCACCCGCCGCGAGCACCACCCCCGCTGGCATCGGGCGAGACTGACGAAACCCCAGGGTACTGCCATACTCCACAATGCCGTCCGGTATGCGCAATCAAACGTCTAGGACCGACCGCCGGATTACCGCCCATCCGGTGCTCGGTTTTGAACGCAGGGTGCCGCTTGTCTTCTACTTCGAGGGCCAGGCAATGACGGGCTGGCAGGGCGAGACAATCGCCGCGGCCCTGGTTGCCAACGGCGTAGACGTGTTCCGTCACACCGAAAGACTGAATCGGCCGCGCGGGTTCTTCTGTGCCGTGGGCAAGTGCTCGTCGTGTCTGATGGTCGTGGACGGCAGGCCGAACACAATGGTCTGCATGGAGCCTCTGCGTGCCGGCGTCAGAGTCGAACGCCAGCGAGGACGGGGCAGACTGCCGTGAAGGAAACCGACATCGCCGTCGTGGGGGGCGGCCCGGCTGGTCTGTGCGCCGCCGCGACGGCGGCTCAACTCGGCGCCAGGGTTGTACTCGTTGACGATAATCCCAGGCTCGGCGGCCAGCTCATCAAACAGACCCACAAGTTCTTCGGCTCGAAGAGCCACCACTGCGGCACGCGCGGCATGGACATCGTGCCTCTGCTTGAAGCCGAGCTGAGAAAATCCGGTGCTTCGGTCCTGCTCAACACGTCGGTGGTTGGCTGCTTTGACGGGAACATTCTCGGCCTTGCCACGCAGAACCGATTCACCAGGCTCCGTTTCCGGTCGCTTGTGGTTGCCACCGGTGCCGCCGAGAATACCATCCCTTTCCCGGGCTGCGACCTTCCCGGAGTGTACGGCGCGGGCGCGGTCCAGACGTTGATGAACCTCTACGGCGTCAGACCCGGTGAGCGTGTGCTCATGGTCGGCTCGGGCAACATCGGCCTTATCGTCTCGTACCAGCTCATCCAGGCCGGCGTCGCCGTGACGGCCCTGGTTGAGGCCCTTCCGCATATCGGTGGCTACCACGTCCACGCCGCCAAACTGGCCCGGCTCGGGGTGCCCATTCTGACCTCGCACACGGTGAAGGCGGCCCACGGCACCAGTCGGGTCTCTTCCGCAACCATCTGCCGCGTGGACCAGAGGTTCCGACCGGTGCCCGGCACGGAGCGCCGGCTCAGGCTCGATACAGTATGTCTTGCCGTCGGACTCACACCACTGGTGGAGATTCTACATCAGCTCGACTGCCGCATGGTTCACATGCCGGAGCTGGGCGGCAGCGTCGCCTGGCATGACGAGAACCTCCAGACCAGCCGGCCCGGGGTCTACGTGGCCGGCGACGTGTCGGGCATCGAGGAGGCATCGACCGCGATGCTCGAAGGTCGGCTTGCCGGCGCGCACGCCGCAGCCCGACTCACCGGTCGTCACGACGCTGCCCGGTCGGTAGTTGCCCAGGCCCGAGCCGAATTGTGTGCGATCCGTCAGGGCACGTTTGGCGACCGAGCCGCGGTCGGCAAGGCGCGGCTGGCCGAGTGCGCTCAACCCGGACCTCGTGGGTAGCATGCAGCCGCGACGATGAACGGCAGGAACGCTTTCGCCTGGCTGATTCTCGCCCTGGCCGTAGGCCTGTTCATCTGGCACTCCGCCTCGACCCAGTTCCTGCAGGACGACTCCTACATCACCTATCGGTATGCGCGAAATATCGTGCGCGGCCACGGGCCGGTGTTCAACGTCGGCGAGCGGGTCGAGGGATACACCAACTTCCTCTGGATGGTCCTGCTCGCCTCCCTCGGGGTAGCTGGCGTTCCGTTCAGCGTCATCGTAC
>CAZQFS010000068.1:0-15154 GCA_964592755.1 uncultured bacterium
CCGGCCCGGGGGGCGGCCCGGTCCACCGCCCAGACCACTGCCCAGTCCATCGCCCGGTCCTTTGCCCGGACCACCGCCCGGTCCTCTGCCCAGCCCATCGCCCGGCCCGCTGCCCGGCCCTTAGCCCGGTCATCGGCCCAGTCCATCGCCTGCTCCTCTGCCCAGCCCTTTGCCCGGCCCATCGCCCGGCCCGCTGCCCGGACCACCGCCCGGACCACCGCCCGGTCCACTGCCCGGTCCGCTGCCCGGTCCGCTGCCCGGTCCGCTGCCCAGTACCTCCGCCACCCGGCGGTCCCCGAAAAAAGCAGACTGCCCGGCCCCAGCCGGGCACAGACATCCTTGCGCCAGGAACAGGCGCGTTCTCCTTTCGGTTCGCCGCTCTGCTGTGGAAACATGGCCACAACCCACGACCATCCTCAACGCCAGGGCAAGGGAACACGTCACTCTGAACGGAGCCAAGAACCGTCGGTTCCGAAGACTCCCTCCGGGCCAACCTGGTGTCTTTGCGTCCTCGTGGTGAACGCCCGCCCGCCAGGCACGGCCTCAACCACGAAGGCACGAAGCGGTCACGATCCCCTCCGAGCGAACTCGGTATCTTCGAGCCTTTGTGGTGGGCGACCGACCACCACTATTTCTGCCGGCTTGCGCGCGGTGTTGACACACCTGCCCCAGCGCCTACAACGACCACGATGGAATCCGGACCCCGCCGGGCCCGCCCCAGGCGCACTTCAGCAGGACACGTGGCACAGTTGTTCCCGGCTGAAAGAGACAACCCGTTCGGCATCGATACGTCTCCCGAGGAGATCAACGGCGGCGGCTTCTTGGCAAGAGATGGCGTCCCAACGACCCAGTTCACCCCAGTCTGGTCGAACCTAGAACACGGCATCTGGCTTCACCACGGGAACTGCCTGAGCATCATGGACCGCATTGCCGAGCGCTACCCGGACGGCATCTTCGACATGGTCTTCGCGGACCCGCCCTACTTTCTCAGCAACGGCGGTATCACCTGCCACGCCGGCAGAATGGTGAGCGTGAACAAGGGCGAGTGGGACAAGAGCCGAGGCCCGGAAGAGAACCACAACTTCAACCGCGAATGGCTTGCCCGGTGCCAGAGAGTACTCAAGCCGGATGGCACAGTCTGGGTATCGGGCACAGCCCATATCATTCACTCGGTCGGCTTCGCGATGCAGCAACTCGGGTTCAAACTACTGAACGACATCACGTGGTTGAAGCCCAACCCGCCACCGAACCTATCCTGTCGTTACTTCACCCACTCGACCGAGACGATCATCTGGGCCGCGAAGAATGACAGAAGCAAGCACCACTTCGACTATGAGCGCATGAGGCAGATGGCGAACGGCAAGCAGATGAAGACCGTCTGGGAGTTTCGTCCGTTCGGTCGGGAGGAGAAAGTGCGTGGCAAGCACCCGACCCAGAAGCCGGTCGCCCTGCTTGAACGCATCATCCTTGCCAGCACAAGACCACGCGACCTGATACTCGGTCCCTTCATGGGCAGCGGCACCACCGGGGTCGCGTCGCTCAAGCACGCCCGCCGCTTTGTCGGAATCGAGATAGACCCGAACTTCGTCAACATGGCCCGGCAGCGCCTGATTGACACCCTGAGAGCGCCGACTCTCGACGCGGCCCTGCGCTAGTGGAGCGCGAAGAAGCTCTGCGCAGGCTCAAGGCGCTTGTGGGGAAGGACCTCAGGGCGCTCGCCGATAGGTACCGTGTCACGGTCTGGACCAGGCAGGGCACGCTCAACAAAGGCTGGGCCGGGGGCAGGAAAGACGGCTCGTAGACTTGACTTCTGGACTGAAACACCTACAATTCTCGCCGTTCCCTGATGTTCACTTTTCGCGGCGGAGTCCATCCCCGTGAGCACAAGGAAGCCACCGAGCACAAGCCCGTAGAGGAGCTTCCTCTGCCGTCACGGGTCTATATCCCGATGGCGCAGCACACCGGCGCGCCGTCGAAGCCGGTCGTCAAGAAAGGCGACGTGGTCAGGACCGGCACGCTGCTGGGCGAGCCGGCCGGCCGCGTTTCCGTGCCGACCCATGCTTCGGTATCAGGCACGGTGGCCGACGTTGCCGACCTGCCCCACCCGCTGACCGGCCGGCGCGGCCCTACCGTTGTCATCGACTCCGACGGCAGGGACGAGCTTGACCCGAGTATTGCCGAACGCGACTACTCCGGCTTCACGCGTGAGCAGATAATCGAGGCCACCAAAGCCGCGGGCATTGTCGGCCTGGGCGGTGCTGCGTTCCCGACCTTCTTCAAGCTCTCTCCCCCCCCGGACAAGCCAATTGACACCCTGCTCATCAACGGCTGCGAGTGCGAGCCGTTCCTGACCGCGGACCACCGCGTCATGCTGGAGCAGCCGGCCGAGGTCATCGAGGGAACCGCGATTCTGGCGCGCGCGCTCGGCGTGAGCAGCGTCATCATCGCGGTCGAGGATAACAAGCCGGACGCGATTCAGGCCATGACCGCAGCCGCCGGGACGACCGGCTTCACCGTGCACCGACTCAGGACCAAGTATCCCCAGGGCGCGGAAAAGCAGCTCATCAAGGCCTGCCTCAGGCGCGAGGTTCCTTCGGGTGGGCTGCCGCTCGACGTCGGCTGTGTGGTGCAGAACGTCGGCACCGCGGTCGCGGTCCGGGAGGCACTCAAGTACAACCGTCCGCTCTACCAGCGGGTCACAACCGTAACCGGACCCGGAGTCAACAGCCCGATGAACCTGCGCGTCCGCATCGGCACGCCGGTGAAGCACCTGATAGAGTTCTGCGGCGGCTACGCCGGCGACCCCGGCAAGCTCATCATGGGCGGGCCGATGATGGGTATCGCCGTGCCGTCGGATGAAGCATGGGTGCTCAAGGGCACCTCGGGCGTGCTCGTGCTCGACCGTGCGGCAACGGTCTTCGACGAGCACGATTGCATCCGGTGCGGCCGCTGTATCTACGCCTGCCCCATGGGCCTTGCCCCTCAGCGTCTTGCCAACCTCATCAAGCGCCGACGCTTCGAGGAGGCGAAAAAGGAACACGTCACCGACTGCATCGAGTGCGGCTGCTGCGCCTGGGTCTGTCCGGCAAGAATCCGGCTGGTGCATCGGTTCAAGTACGCCAAGTCAGAACTGGCCGCGATGGCGAAGAAATGAACGCAAGCATCCCCCAGACACGCCCCGAATCTCCCGTACGAGATTCGAACATGCCCCCTGCCGGCGACCGCCGTCTCGTCGTCGCCGCCTCGCCTCATGTCCGCTCGCCCGCCACCGTGAAGATGGTCATGTGGGCCGTGGTTGTCGCGCTTCTGCCCGCGTTCGGCGGCGCGGTCTACTTCTTCGGTCTCAGAGCGCTCTGGCTCGTTGCGCTCAGTGTGGTCTCGGCCATGGTCTTCGACACTCTGGCCCAACTGGCATTCGGCCGCAAACTCACCCCGACCGACGGCAGCGCGGTCATCACCGGCCTGCTCCTAGCCTACAACCTGCCGCCGGGCGTGCCCTGGTGGGTCCCGGTAGTCGGTGCTGCCTTTGCCATGGTTGTGGTCAAGCAGTTCTTCGGCGGTCTCGGGCACAACTTCATCAACCCGGCCCTGGCAGCCCGGGCGTTCCTAGTTGTTTCCTGGCCCACGCACATGACATCGCTGTGGGTCGCTCCCCGCGCCGGCTCACTCTCCGGGCTCGACGCGGTCTCCGGCGCTACGCCGCTGGCCCTGGTTCGCCGGGCCGCGGAATACGTCCCAACCGACTCAATCTCCACGGTTGTCCGGCAGGCCAACTCGCTGCCCATGCTGAAGAGACTTTTCCTCGGCAATGTCGGCGGCTGTCTGGGCGAGACTTCAGCCCTGCTCCTGCTCGTGGGCGCGGCTCTGCTCATCGCCATCCGGGTGATTGACTGGCGCATCCCGGCCGCCTATCTCGGCACGGTCGTCGTTCTATCACTGGTCCTGCCCGCTAACCCGATGATGCCTTGGTTCCATCTATTCGCGGGTGGCATCATCCTGGGCGCGTTCTTCATGGCCACCGACTACGTCACCTCTCCGGTCACGGCCAAAGGAAGAGTCACCTTCGGCATCGGCTGCGGGGTCATCACCATGCTCATCCGGCTCTACGGTGGCTACCCTGAGGGCTGTTCTTATTCGATACTGCTGATGAACGTTGCCACGCCGCTGATTGACCGGCTCACGCGGCCGCGTCTGTTCGGCGCACTGCCGCGACGCAGAAGACAATGACCAAGAGCAAAGCCTGGATGGTCGCCTCGCTGGTCCTGACCTGCGTCATCGCCGCATTCGCCCTGGCTCAGGTCTATGCCGTGACCCGGCCGACAATCGAGCGTCAGGCCCAAGACGCGCTCCAAGCCTCGCTCTCCGAAGTCCTGCCCGGCGCTGCAACCTTCTCCGAACTCGAACCCGGTGCGGTCTGGTCCGGAGATGACGCCTCGGGAGCCCGCGTCGGTATCGTGTTCAAAACCAGCCCGCGCGGGTACGGCGGACCGGTCACCGTCGTGGTCGGCATGGACACAACCGGCGTCATCACCGGAGTGGGCATCGGTGCGGACATCAAGGAGACTCCCGGGCTTGGTCTGAAAGCACGGGAGAACTGGTTCCGCGACCAGTTCCGCGGCAAGACCCAGGACCAGGTCCGGCTCCGACGGGACAACGGAACCCTGGACGCCATCTCTGCGGCCACCATCACGTCCCGAGCCATAACCGATGGAGTCCGACAGGACATGGAAAGGTACCTTCATTATCTGAAGCCATGACCAGCACACCTTCCCGCTGGCAGTACTTCACCTCCGGAATCATCAAAGAGAACCCGGTCCTCATCCTGATGATCGGCCTCTGCCCCACGCTCGCGACCAGCGTATCGGCCCGCGACGCTCTGGGCATGGCTGCGGCGGCATCGTTCGTCCTCATCGGTTCCAACGTCGTCGTATCGCTCGTCCGACGGGTCGTGCCGTCATCGGTCCGCATCCCGATATTCATCATCATCATCTCGACGTTCGTCACCGTCATTGACTACGTGCTCCAGGCCTATCAACCTGCTCTCTACCGCGTGCTCGGGGTGTTTGTGCCCCTGATTGTCGTCAACTGCATCATTCTCGGCCGGGCCGAGGCGTTCGCCTACGGCCACGGCGTGTTCGACTCCCTGCTCGATGCGCTGGGCAAGTCGGTCGGCTACGCCCTGGTCATGCTCGTCATGGGCAGCCTGCGCGAGATACTCGCGGCCGGCACCTGGTTCGGCCATGCGGTCAGCCCGGACTGGTTTCGCGCCTCGCCCGTGCTCTTCATGATTTTCCCGCCCGGTGCGTTCTTCCTCATCGGCATCCTCAAAGCCCTGGTCAACCGGATGACCGCACGCAAAACATAGGAGGCAGACATGAACCCGGCCAAGATACTGATGGGCGCGTTTCTCGTGAACAACATCATCCTGATGCGCTTCATCGGACTCTGCCCGTTTTTCGGCGTATCGACCGCGCTCGACACCTCGGTCGGCATGAGCGCTGCTGTCCTGTTCGTCATGCTGCTTGCGGCCTGGGTTTCGTGGCTGCTCTACCATACCCTGCTGCTGCCCCTGGGGCTCGTGTTCCTGCGCACCGCGGTCTTCATCCTGGTCATTGCCGGACTGGTCCAGTTCGTCGAAATGGTGCTTAAGAAGTACATGCGTGGCCTCTACTCGGCCCTCGGTATCTACCTGCCGCTCATCACCACGAACTGCGCCATCCTCGGTGTCACGTTCCTTAACGTTGACTACCGGTTCGATCTGCTCCAGTCTACCCTCTTCGCATTCGGCACCGCGCTTGGATTCGCCCTGGCCATCATCCTGTTCGCCGCCATCAGAGAGCGACTCGAGGACTCCCCTATCTCGCCCTCATTCAAAGGCTACCCGATAGCGTTCGTCGGCGCGTCGCTGGTCTCGCTCGCGTTTCTCGGGTTCACGTCGCTGTTCGGAATCTCGCTCTAGCTGTGGACTGGATACTCGTCGCCAAAGCCGTTGCCGGACTCGGTGGCCTGGGGCTCATCATTGCGGTCGTGCTCGTCATCGCCTCGGTCAGGCTCGCGGTTAGAGTCGACGAGCGTGAGGCCGCGGTTCGCGCGGTCCTGCCCGGCGCCAACTGCGGCGCGTGCGGGTTTCCCGGCTGCGACGGCTACGCGGCCGCGGTCGCGGCCGGGTCGGCTCCGCTCAATTCCTGCTCGGTCGGCGGCGCCAGCGTGGCCCGGGCGATAGGGGAAATCATGGGCCAGGAAGCCGGCGCGGTTGAGCCCAGGGTTGCCGTGCTCATCTGCCGTGGCGGCGAAGATGTCGCACCGCACCGCTTCGTGTACAAGGGCGCGCACGACTGCCGCGAAGCGGCCCTGCTCCTCGGCGGGCCCAAAGCGTGCCCCTATGGCTGCGTCGGACTTGGCCACTGCGTCACGGTATGCCCGGTCGCAGCCATCCGGATGGGAGACCAGAACCTGCCGGTCATTGACGAAAAGAAGTGCATCGGCTGCGGCAAGTGTGTGAAGGAATGCCCCAAGGCTACGCTCATGCTCCTGCCCCGCACCAAACTCGTCTATCTGGCCTGCGCCTCGCACGACAAGGGCAAGGCGGTCAAGGACGTCTGCCGCGTCGGCTGCATCGCTTGCGGCCTCTGCGTCAAGAACTGCCCGACCGGCGCACTCACCCTGGTGAACAACCTGCCGGTCATGGACTTCGCGAAGTGCATCGACTGCGGCATCTGTGTGCACAAGTGCCCGACCCGGTCGTTCATTGACCGCGCCAAAGGCCGGCCCAAGGCGACCATCAATCCGAACTGCACCGGGTGCGGCGAGTGTGTGAAGGTCTGCAAGTTCAAGGCGATTGAGGGCGAGCCCGGCAAACAGCACCGGGTGATTCCCGAGCGGTGCATCGGCTGCGGCGAATGCCGCAAAGTCTGCAAGGCCGACGCCATCCAGATGGTCGGCGCTCTCGGCCACGCGGCCAAGGTGGCATAACCGCCGCCGGCTGTCGAGTCTTACTCGGCAGCCGCTATTCCACGACGACCAGACGCTGCGACTCGATAGACCCTAGGGCCGAGACTCTCAGCACGTAGACCCCGGCCGGAATCTGCCCCAGCGTGAAGCCGTGCGCCCCTCGGACAAGCGGACCGTCATGAATCAGCACAACCTTCTGCCCCAGCGCATCAAACAACGCGACTTCGTACTGCCCGGCCCGGTCTACCATCAACTGTAACGGACGCCCAGGGCGCAGATGACTAGGGCCCGCGTATGTCCGGGCTCTGGCCGACCTGCGTAGCGTCGCGTGTTCCTCAACGCCCGACCCATAGCGCAGCTTCATCAGCAGATAGTCGTCGTTTGCTTCCCGGGCACCCCCGAAGACATAGACGTGACCGGAGTCATCAAGCGCGAGGTCGCAGCCGCTCGTGCTCGCTGCCGCTCCGTATTGCCAGGTCCAGATTGTATCGCCAGACGAGTCGCACATCATCACCAGGCAACTGTGCTTCTCTTGTCCCCCCACCGAGTCGACCACGGTTCCGGCAAGCAGCATGTTACCTGACAGGTCCAGCGTTACCCCGAACAGGCAGACCCCGTGAGCCAACGAGTACAGCCTCGACCAGATGGTGTCCCCGCGAGAAGTGAGTTTGACCACCAACCCTGAAACCGGACCGGGCCAGGTGTCACCCGTTGCTCCGGCAGCGACAACGTTGTTGGAGGGGTCTATCGCGACGCGGCAGAGTCCGTCTTCAGCACCGAAATCCAGGCGACTCAACCAGACCAGCTCGCCAGCAGGGGTGAACTTCGCTATCACCGCGTCGCGGCCACTTGTGAAGTTGCCGGCGCAACCGGCAACGACAATGTCCCCGGTCCAGTCGACTTGCACCGACTGAAAGAAATCGAAGTCGCCGCCCATGTCGAATGTCCTGGCCCACAGGGACTCGCCATAGGGCGAGAGCTTGATGAGCAAAGCATCGTTCTCCCTCAAACCAGCAGTACCCACCCCTATGATATAGCCGGAGTCATCTATCGTAACCCCGAAGAGAAGTGGATGCGTATCCGCCGAGTCAAGACGCGCCCACAGCAACCTGCCCGTCGGGTCGTACTTCAGAACCTCGGTGCCGGTGATGAGGCTGCTGAACCAACCCGCAACCACAACGTTGCCCTCAGCGTCAACGGCAGTGCCTTCCAGCACATCATCGTAGTCGCTGTCGTAGACTCTCGCCCAGGCGGTCTCCCCATTGGAATTGTACTTCACGGTCAGAGTCATGGCGCAATCTGAGCTGCCCCATATCGAGCTATAACCAGCCAGAACGAGGTCACCAAATTGGTCTCTGACTCCATCGAACAGGAAATCGTACCTGCCAGTGTCGAACCGCCGAGTCCAGGCCGTGTCAGGTGCGTACGCGAGCGAACTAAGCGGAAGCGACATACAGAAGGCCATTGCCGTGAGCACAACGGATGGTCTTCGCGCCGCCAGACTGACGACGGTGTCCCCGAACACCAGCGAAGGTGCGCCAGCGGTTGCCGGCGCACCAACCGGGCCTCTAATGGGTACCCGATGCATCGGAATACAACCCGGTTCCTGACTGCTCGACCCACCAGTGCCAGCCTTGCATGTGGTACGTGTGCACCTCCTGCTCGTTGTAGTGACCGTAGTGCTGCCAGGCGGCGACGTTCCACCTGGCCATTGTCCATGGTCCCCAGTGATGGATGAGCTGGCCCTCGTGCCAGATACTGAGCTCGTACCTCAGCCAGACTCTCACTGGGGCGAGTTCGGAGCGGGTGAGGCTACCAGCAATGTAGTACTTCTTCCGATTCCCGCCTATCCACCTGTAGCCGAACTCGAGCCACGAATCGTAATCACGGTGTGTACCGTCAGGCATTGTGAGCGTAGCACCACCCACGACTCCATTCGCCGCTGAGTCGGCCAGCGCCTCGTCCGCGGTCTTGTAGCCCATCTCGTGAAGTTCCTCGACCGTGACCTCAACGAAGCCGGTCACAGGAGGACTCTCGATTGAGTCGCCGAAGAACTCGATGATGTCTGCCTCGGGCAAACCCTCATCGTTCTCGTACGCGTGCACGAAGATGTGGTAGTATCCTTCCTCGGTGCTGGCCCTGACCGTGCCCTGTTCGATACTTCGGCATGTCGGCAGCGTCAGCAGGAGGAGGAATGCAACGATACCGAAAGCAATCCGTGCCATTACAGCACCTCCTCTTGTTTGCGGACGAGCCATTATACCCCCCCGCACCTGTCAACTACGGGATTACGTCCGGCAGAATGCTGCAGAATCAACCGTCTCCGGAGGCCGACCGCTGTGAGAGTCACGCCTCATGTTAGTGGCGCGTGCCGGTGAGTCAAGCGGCCGCATCGCCTCGGTGCGACCCCCGGCCACGCGGCCGGAGTTCCGCGGCCAACCCAGGGCCTCAAGCATCCAGCTCTTGACCGGCTCGCTGCGCCGGGTTAGGATAGCCCTGTGCTGACCACTGCTCTGCTGTTTGCCGCTCTGATCGCGGCTCCGCCGGACGCGCCGGCTGACTCGATGCGCGTGCTCTTCATCGGCAACAGCCACACCTATGTGAACAATGTCCCGGCCATGGTTGAGAGCCTGGCCTGCGCCGGCGGTCGTCTGCTCAGAACCGACCTGAGCGCACCGGGCGGCTACGCCCTGATGCAGCACTGCACCACCGCCGCAACCCTGAACAGAATTCGACTGGCAGCCTGGGACTACGTTGTCCTGCAGGAACAGAGTCAGATACCGGTCATTGACTACTGGCGCTTCGGCGGCATGTACCCGGCCGCGCGCACTCTCGATTCACTCATCCGGGATAACGGCGGCTCGACCATGTTCTACATGACCTGGGGCTGGAAGAACGGCGGCCAGCACACCTACGGCGGCTACTCAAGCATCCTCTTCCGCGACTACTTCCACATGCAGGACTCGGTCACACCCTCCTACCGGATGATTGCCGATGAGCTCGGGGCGGACGTTGCGCCGGTCGGCGAGGCCTGGCGTCGGGCCAAGACTCTTGACACCGCTATCCAGCTCCACGACTGGGACGAGTGCCATGCCACACTTCAGGGCTCCTATCTCGGTGCCTGCGTCTTCTATGCCGCGCTGTTCAGAGCAGACCCGACCGGCCTTGCCTACCACGCCGGGCTCGACTCAGCCCAGGCGGTGTTCCTTCAGGACGTTGCCTGGCAGACGGTGTCTGGCATCACTGCCGCGGGCAGGCCGCTTGACGCCCGCGACCCGTCGCTCTCCCTAAGTCCGAACCCGACCCGCGACCGGGTCCTGCTGCGCTGGTTGACGACGTCCCCGGATGCGTCGCGCCCTGCTTTCGCGCTCCTGCGCATCCACGACCGGTCCGGTCGCCTCGTTCGGCAGTCTCCAGTCACCGGTCCCCGCTCTGCGCTCGACCTGAGCGGTCTGCCGCCCGGTGCGTACTTCCTGAGCCTGTCCGCGCCCCAGGCCCCTGCCCCGCAGAAGCTCATCATCAGCCGCTGAACGTCATCCGCCCGGCGTCGACGCCGCTCGAGCCCGGCCTATCTCCTTTGACTCTTGTGCCCCTGGACTCTATCATTACGCTTCATGAGTCACCGAAAGAACGCGAACCGCGTCGCCATCCGGCGCGAAGACAAGAACGTCTGGGAACGACGCTCACCGCTTATCCCGGAGCAGGTCGGTCAGCTCATCGGCGAGCACGGACTCAGATTCACGGTCCAGCATTCCGACATCCGCACCTTCAAGGACGACGAGTTCCGGGAAGTCGGCGCCGAGGTCGCAGAGGACATCACGGATTGTGGACTGGTTCTGGGCGTAAAGGAGATTCCCGCGTCCGTTTTCCGGCCCGGTCACACCTATGTCTTCTTTGCTCACGTCATCAAGGGCCAGCCGCACAACATGCCGATGCTGGCCCGGATGATGGAGCTGGGCTGCTCGCTCGTTGACTACGAGAAGATAACCGACGATGCCGGCCGGCGGCTCGTCTTCTTCGGCCGGTTCGCGGGCATCGCCGGCATGGTCGACACTCTCGCCGGTCTGGGGAAAAGACTGCGCCGCCTGGGCCCGGCCACCCCCTTTGCCCGTATCCGCCTTGCCCACGAGTACGGCCGGGTTGAGCTTGCCAAGGCAGCGGTCGCCGAGGCCGGCCGCGACATCGTGGAACAGGGCCTGCCCAAAGAGCTGAATCCTCTGGTCATCGGCGTCACCGGGTACGGCCACGTTGCCAAAGGTGCCTGGGAAGTCCTCGACGCCCTGAACGCGACTGAAGTCGAGCCGGTGGACTTGCCTGCTCTGGTCGCGTCCGGGGACCGCCACACGGTCTATCGCGTGATGTTCCGTGAGGAACACATGGTCGAACCGGTGCGCCTCGGCCACCGATTCGACCTGAAAGAGTACTTCTCGCACCCGGAGCTCTACCGGTCCCGGTTCGAGGAGCATCTCCCTTATCTGACCGCGCTCGCCAACTGCATCTACTGGGACCGGCGCTACCCGCGGCTGGTAACCAAAGCATGGCTCGCGAGCGCCTTCGCGGACCGGCCGCGGTTGACCATCATCGGCGACATCTCGTGCGACATCGAAGGCTCAATCGAAGCCACGGTCAAGGCGACTGACCCGGGCCGGCCGTTCTTCACGTTCGACCCGGCTGCAGGCAGGGCGCAGGACGGACTCGAAGGACCGGGCATCGCCATCATGGCGGTGGATAACCTGCCCTGCGAGCTGCCGTTTGACTCTTCGCGTGAGTTCGGGACAGCGCTTATGCCGTTTGTTCCGTCTCTGGCCCGAGCCGACTTCTCGCTGCCTCTTGACCGGCTTGGGCTGCCCGGCCCGGTGCGCCGGGCGCTGGTCCTGCACCAGGGGCGGCTCACGCCCGACTTCGCGTATATCGAGCAATTCCTGAAAGGAGTCCGCCCGTGAAGAAGACACTCGTGCTGGGCGCGGGACTCGTATCCCGGCCCATGGTCCAGTACCTCTTGAACCAGCCGGATTTCGAGATCTGGGTTGCGACCCGAACCGTGACCAAGGCCCAGGAGACAATCGGCCGCCACCCACGCGGCAAAGCAATCCCGCTGCTGGTGGATGACGAAGAGGCTCTCGACCGGCTCGTGGCTCAGACCGACCTTGTCGTCAGCCTGCTGCCCTACACCTATCATGTCAAGGTCGCAGGCCACTGTCTGAAACACCGCCGGCCCCTTGTCACCACGTCATACGTCAGCGACGCGATGCGCGCCCTTGACCCGGACGCCCGGGCTGCCGGGCTCCTGTTCCTGAACGAAATCGGACTCGACCCCGGCATCGACCACATGTCTGCCATGCGAATCACCCACTCGGTGCAGAGGGCTGGCGGCACGGTCACTGCCTTCGAGTCCTACTGCGGCGGCCTGCCCGCACCCGAAGCCAACGACAACCCGCTGGGGTACAAGTTCTCCTGGAGCCCGAAAGGCGTGGTCATGGCCGGTCGCAACGACGCCCGCTACCTGAAAGACGGCAGGGAGGTCTTCGTGCCCGGCGCGGAGCTGTTCGGCCACCGATGGCCCTTGAAGGTCGCGGACGGGCACAAGTTCGAGGCCTACCCCAACCGCAACTCTCTCCCCTACATCAAGCTCTACGGGCTGGCCGGAGTACGCACGATGTTGCGCGGCACTCTGCGCAACTTCGGCTGGTGCGAGACCCTGAAGGCGATTGCCGACCTCGGAATCCTCAAAGACGAGACTGCCCGAACCGGGCTGGCAAAAACGACCTATGCCCAGTGGTTTGCCGGGTATGCCGAGGGCCGCGCCGGCGCGGCCCGCAGACTCGGGTTAGCGGAGCAGCACGCCCTACTCGACCGACTGGCGTGGCTCGGCCTGTTCGATGACCGACCAATCGATATTGACCAGGGCACAAACCTCGACATCCTGGCCGGGGCGATGCTTAAGAAGATGGCATACCGGCCCGGCGAGCGGGACATGATTGTCCTGCACCACGCATTCGCCGCCGAGTATCCGGGTCGGCCCGCGCGAAGAATCTTCTCCACTCTCATTGACTTCGGCATACCCGGCGGAGACTCGGCCATGGCGCGAACGGTCAGTCTGCCTGCCGCCATCGCCGTGCGCCTGATTCTCGAAGGCAGAGTGAAGCTCGCCGGCGTCCAGATTCCCATTCTGCCCGAGCTCTACGAACCGATACTGACCGAACTCGCCCGGCTCGGAATCGAGTGTCAGGAAAGAGAGGAGCCGGCGGCCTAGGCGAGCGGTTGTCCGGAAACAGAAGCCGGGGCGCAGTTGCGCCCCGGCTCTTCTGTTGTCCTGCTCAGTCGAGCAGCAGGAACTTGCTGACCGTCTCGCGGTCCGGCATCGAGACTTTCAGGAAGTAGATGCCGTGCGCGAGTGACTTAGGCTGCCACCAGAGACGGCCGGCTCCGGGCTTGACCATGAAACCCTGCTCGGATACGGCCCGGCCGGTCGCATCGTACGCGGTCAGGACCAGCGGGCCCTCGCGGCGCGAGAAGTAGTGCACAAACGTGCCGCCCCGGAACGGATTGGGCGAAAGGAACAGCGGCCGCTCCGCAGTCGCCACATTGATGACCTCCGGCTCAGAGACGCCGAGCAGGTTGGCGTTGTACCAGCTCTGCGCGCTCTCGGCCGCGGCGCTGAATCCGCTCACCGTCGTCGCGCCGACCACGGCGAACGAGACGCGCTGGGTTCCTCCCACAGGCAGGTTGAACGGCCCGGCCGACGCGAGGATTGACCAGTCATACGCCCGGTTCGAGCTGCGCAGGCCGATGGAGCCATTGAGCATCCGGTACTTCTGATTGTCGGTCACGCACGAATCCGGGTAGACCCAGACCGCGTGGTCGATGGCCGCGAGATTACGGAAACTCGCCGGCTCCAGGATGGCCAGGCCCGCGGTAGGATTCTCGCTCGACTGCTGCTTCATCCACACCCGACGGCGCACCGTGTCGGTCGCGGCGACATTGGTCGTCGGGTCTGAACCGATGTCAAAGTCGCAGTGGTAACCGACGTACAGACCGTCAATGCTCTGCGAACCCTGGTTGGTGAAGTCGTAGGTGACAATGGCGAAGTCGTCGAAGTTCGGGTTGGCGAGCATGTACCAGTTCGCCTGGACGTTCAAACCCTTGGGCGCAGGATGGCCGGCGTCGCTCATCGTGTTGCGCCAGTGCTCGTCAGCCGGGTACGGCGGCAGCACAATGCGGAAGCTGTCGGTCATGCGCCAGTCATGGTTCGTGCCCGAGTTGGCCGGCTGAGAGAAGAAATGGTCGACAAGGTAGCTGGCCGAGTTGCCCGCTTCGAGCGAGCCAAAGAACAGGCACGAAGTCGCGGTCTTGGGCACGCGGAAACCGCTGCCCAGGTCCAGCGCCGGCGGCTCGTCGTAGCCGAGCGAGCCGATGCCGCACACCGACAAAGCCACCGCCCCGGTATCAAGGTCAAAGACAAACTGGCCCGGAATCGGCGGCAGTCCGACCTGCAAACTGAACGTGAACATCCAGTCGTGCGCAAAGTTGTCTGAGTGCACCTTGAGCGTACAGGTAACATGCGTGCCCGGCGGAATCCCGGAACCGGCCTGGGCCATGAACGGGTCGGCGCGGTTGGTACGGACAGAATCGCGCGGCACGGTGCCGTAGCCTGCCGTCGAGTCGGTGATGACGAACTGCGCGTGGTTCGACTTCAGCCGGGCAGTCACGTTCTGCGCCTCGGCATTGCCGTTGTTGCGCAAGGTGACGTAAATCTTGCCCGTCTCGCCCGGGTCGAATCGGCCGTTGTTGTTGCCGGTCGAGTCAATCACCTGGTTCGAAACGTAGATGATATTGGGCTGGGGCTGACCGCCACCGCCGACCATCACCGTCCGTGTCCCGGGCAGAATCGGCGTATGGGGTACACCGGGCACTGAAGAACGGGCATGTCCCTCAGAAACGGTGACCAGCATTGCACCCGGCGTGCCTGCGTTCAGAGCCAGCGTTGCCTGGCCCGACGCATTGGTGCGCTCGGCCACATACACATCCGGCTGCTTGTGGGCACAGACCAGCGCACCTTCGACCGGCTGACCGCCCGTGGTCACGGTAACGTTCATGTTGTACGGCCCGGTCGGCACCGAGTCCGGCGCCCCGATGTTGGCCGTGGCCGGCATCCCGCCGGTCCAGACCGGCATTGACGGGTCGCCCAGTACCACATACATCC
>CAZQFS010000069.1:0-14839 GCA_964592755.1 uncultured bacterium
GGACCACGACCAGCCTGCTGACCGCTTGAGCTTGTGCTCCCGGCCACACGAAGTATACGCCGGGCGCAAGGTGGCGCAGGTCGTTCGCGCCGGGGCACAGGTCTAACACCTTGCGGCCCGCGGCATCAAGCAAGGCCTGCCTTGGGACACGACCCGAAATGCCGCGCGTCGGACGCGCGGAGTTCAGGGCTGCACCGGAAACCCAAGGTCGGACTCCGGACTCCCGAAGGGACTCCCGTCGCAAGGCGCCGCTATCCGACCAGGATGCGGGCCTCGGGGTAGGTAATGGGCAGGCGCGGTTCGCGCGCCCGCATCGCCAGCGCCAACGTGAGCGGCCCGAGGCGGCCGACGTACATAAGGACAACGATTGCAACCTTGCCCGCCGCGGTCAGGTGCGGGGTGACGCCAGTGGAAAGACCTACCGTGCCAAAGGCGGAGACGGTCTCGAACAGGATGTCGGAGAACGGCGCCCGCTCGGTGATGAGCAACAGAGCATAGAAGCCGATAGCGATGGCGGCCGAGACCGCGGCAATCGACGTCGCTCGATACACCACGTCGCGCGGCACGAGCCGGCCCCGGAACTCGACGTCCTCGCGGCCGGCGATACGGTTGCGCACCGCGAGGAAGAGCACGGCCAGGGTGGTGGTCTTGATGCCACCGCCGGTGCCGCCGGGCGACGCGCCGATGAACATCAGCAGCGACCAGAGCAGGATGGTTACCGGCTTGAGCCCAACCAGGGGCACGGTATTGAACCCGGCAGTGCGCGGCGTGACTGACTGGAACAGCGCCGCCAGCAGCTTGGTCCCCAAGGGCAGGTGGGCGAGTACGTTGTCATACTCGAAAAAGAAGAACACGACCGTTCCCGCCACGACCAGCAGGGCCGAGGTGGAGAGCACCAGCCGGCTGTGGACCGTGAGCCGCCGCAGCAGGGATGGCGGAGTCTGGCGCAGGGTGCGGCGGCTGACCAGTTCGTGCACCACGCTGAAGCCCAGGCCGCCCAGCAGGATGAGGCCGATAACCACGAGGTTGACCGGCAGGTCCGAGCAGTAGCGCACGAGCGAGTCGGAAAAGAGCGAGAAACCGGCATTGCAGAACGCCGAGACCGCATGGAACGCGGCCTGGTAGAAGGTCTGGCCTAAGGTCGGAAAGTGGCCCAGCCAGCGGATGAAAAGCAGCAGCGTGCCGACCGCTTCGGCGAGCAGGGTCAGCAGCAGGATGTAGCGCAGGGTGCGGGCGATGTCGATGTCGCGGGCCTCCTCGATCATCGAGGACATGGCCTGGCGCTGGCCCATCCCGAGCCGGCGGCCGAAGATGACGGCCAGGCTGGCGGAAAAGGTCATGATGCCCAGGCCGCCGAGCTGAATCAGGGCAAGGATGACGAGCTGACCGAAAAGCGAGAAGTAGACCGGCGTGTCGCGGACGATGAGGCCGGTAACGCAGGTGGCCGAGGTGGCGGTGAACAGGGCGTCAAGGAAAGGTGTGCCCCGGCCGTCAGCCGTTGCCGAGGGAAAGGTCAGGAACAGGGTACCCACCGCGATGAGCCCGACAAAGCTCATGGCCATGAGCCGTACCGGCTGGAGCCGAACCTGCTCGGCGATGCCGGCAAAGCGGCGGGAGTTGGTGAACGTGTTGGTCAGGACGATGACCTGGCGGATGACGACAACGGCGAGCACCGGCATGCCTACCACCAGGCCGGCAACGAGCGGCACGACCAGCACGAGGTCGAACCAGCGCACACGCACGTACTCGCGCATGGTGGGCGCGAACAGGAAGCTGAGCACGATGTCGGCCAGGGTGCCGGCGATGATGACGTAAGTCAGAACCTGAAGCAGCCAGTCGAGCGATACCAGGAAGCCGATGAGGTAGCCGTGGCGGAGCACGATGAGCACGAGGGCGACAGCGACCAGCGCGGTCACGACCGACCGCAGGGTCATCAGCCAGGACGGAGCCGCCCGCTCGGTGCGGATGATGCGAAAGCTACGGAACAACTGCATCATGCAAAGCTAGCACGTCAGGGAGTTATGTCAACCACGGCGCGCTGCGCCAGGCGTCCGCTAGAGCACCAGTACCAAGCCGGCTGCGGCCAGCAGGCCGAGCGTGCCGCCGAACCAGAACGGTGCCGTGGGACCGGCGAGGCTCCAGAGCGCACCGGCAAGCAGGGAAGCAGGCAGGAGTCCGATGCCGGTCAGGGTGGAATGGAGGCCGATGAAGGTTGCCCGGTGTTCCGGGGGCGCGATGTCGGCGACCAGGGCCTTTTCCAGACCTTCGTTCAGGGCCGAGTAGACGCCATACAGCGCAAAGAGCGAGAAGACCACGGCCAGGGCCGAATACCCGTCGGCTGATGGCCGGGCCAGGGCAAAGCCGACATAGACCATGCCGTAGAACAGATACCCGGCGACGAGCAGACGCTTGCGGCCGATGCGGTCGGACAGCCGGCCGAGCGGGTAGGAGAGGACACCGTACACCACGTTGTACAACAGGTAGGCCGCAAGCACGGCAAGCACCGACGTGCCGAGGTTCCTTGCCCGCAGCACGAGGAACTGGTTGGACGAGTTGCCCAGCGCGAACAGCGTTACCACGAAAAGGAACCGCTTGAGCTTCGCGGGCAGGCCGCGGAACGACAGCCGGGGCAGGTCGCGCAGCGCGCGGACACAGGACGGCTCGCGCACGAAGAACAGCACCCCGACCCCAAGCGCGGCCGGGACAAGCGAAAACAGGAAGATGCGCTGGTAGTCGCCCCGCGCAACGTCTTGCCCAAGCCGGCTGACCAGGAGGATGGCGATGGCGACTCCGGCCGCCGCGCCCAGGGTGTCCATGGCGCGGTGCAGACCATAGGCCGTACCGCGCCTGCCTGCCGGGGTGCAGTCAGCAATCAGGGCGTCGCGCGGAGCCACGCGGATGCCCTTGCCGATGCGGTCCGCCATCCGGCCGGCAAATACCAGTCCCCACGCGTTCGACAGGTAGAGCAGGACCCGACCCAGCATCGAGCCTGAGTAGCCAAGTATGGCCAGCGGCTTCCGTCGTCGCACCTTGTCCGACAACCGGCCGGAGAAGACCTTGAGCAGAGAGGCAGTACTTTCGGCAAAGCCCTCGATGACGCCGAGGACCGCAGGCGGCGCGCCCAGAGTGACAAGATAAAGCGGGATGAGCGGATAGACCATCTCGGTCGCCATGTCGGTCAGGAAGCTGGTAATGCCGGTGATGATGACGTTGAACATCAGGGCCTGGCCGCCAGTCTAGACCCCCTCTGCCGCAAGTCAAATACGGCCCGGACTTCAGTCGACCAAGACGACCCTGAAGATGCGGTCCAGTCGAATGAAGTAGACCCCGGCCCGGAGCCGGCGCAGGTCGTTCGGCCCGGAGTGGAGGTTGAGAACCTTGCGGCCGGCGATGTCCAGCAGCACGCTTTGCTCCCTCACGTCCTGCCCCTCTCCCACTGGGAGAGGGGAGGGTGAGGGCCGCAGGTGCAGCACTCCGCGCACGACACTCGGGCAGACAATCGCCATTCGCGATTCGACCAGAAGACTTGTCTCGCTGGTCCCTGCCGTGGTCGTATCCCTGATGACCGAGACACTGGAGCCGGTGCTGTTCGCGACGTAGACGCGCCCGGCATGCAGGTTGTGCGCCAGGGCAATCGGCCCTGAGCCGGTGCTCAGGGTCCGGACAACCGCGTTGTTGGCGCAGTTGATGACCGTGACGTCGTCGCTCAGGGAGTTGGCGCAGTAGACCCGGTTATGTTCCCGGTCGTAGCTGAGCGCGTTCGGCCCGTTGCCGACCGGAATAGCGGCAACGACCTGGAGCGTTGTGGCGTCAAAGACCGTGACCCGGTCGCTGCCGTTGTCCGCGACGTAGACCAGCGGGCCCGGACCGGCGACGAGCGCGTTCGGCATCAAACCCACCCCGACCGTGCCGACCAGGGTATCGGCCACCGCGTCAATCACCGCTACACTCGAGCCGCTGCTGCTCGCACACACGACCCGGTTACTTGCCGCACTGTAGCAGAGCGCCGTAGGCCGGGCCCCGACTGCGAGCGTAGCGCGCACCTGGTGCAGGTTGGCATCAATCACGGTTACCGTGTTCGCGCCGGTGTTGGCGCAGTAGACCCGGTCACCGGCCGGCCCGATGAGCAGGGCACGCGGCCCGGCTCCGACCGCAACCGTTGCCAGAGCAGTGTCGCCCGGCACGTCAATCACGGTTACCGTGTTCGCGCCGGTGTTGGCGCAGTAGACCCGGTCCGGGGACTCGCCGGCGGCGAGCGCGGCCGGTCGGGCCCCGACGGCGACACTGGCCACGACCGTATCGGCCGCCGCGTCAATCACCGTTACCCGGTCGCCGCTGTTGCACGCAGCATAGACCTTGCCCGCCGCCAGGCTGAGCGCGACCGGGTTGGTCCCGGTACGGACCTCGCCGAGCACGCGGTTGTCCTCGCCGCTTATGACCGAGACCGTGCTGCTCCACTGGTTGGCGGTGTAGAGCTTGTTCTGAACCGGGCAGCAGGCGAGTGCCGCGGGCCAGGAGCCGAGCGTAGCGGTGGCCACCACCGAGCACGCTGTCGCGTCAATCACGGTCACATCGCAACTGTGCCAGTTGACGCAGTAGACCCGGCCCGCGTCCAGGTCGCCGGCAATCGCCCAGGGATAGTCACCGGCCGGCAGCGTGGCGACGACCGAATCGACTCTGGCGTCAATCACCGAGACGCTGCCCTCATGCTGGTTGGCGCAGAAGAGGCGTTCCGTCAACGGGTCAAACCAGAGCGCGACCGGCCGGTCGCCGACCAGAACAGACCGAAGCACCCTGTCACCGTCAATCACGGTCACGTCGTTGCGGTTCATGCTTGCGCAGTAGACCTTGCCCGCCGGGCCGGCCACGAGCGCGCGGGGCATGTCGCCGACCGGCAGGGTGGCGACGACCGTGTTCGTCCGGGGGTCGATGACCGAGACCGTGTTGTCGAGCGCATTGGCGCAGTACAGCCGCTGGCGGTTGCCGCTGAAACAGAGCAGCCGCGGGGTCATGCCGACCGGAATCGTTGCCACGACCGTGTCCGCTCCTGCATCCACCACCGTAACCGTGTTGTCGGACTCGTTGGCGACGCAGACCCGGTCGAGGTCGGGCTCGCAGGCAACAAAGCAGGGGCGGGCGCCGGTCAGGACCGTGCCCTGCAAGGTGTTGCTTACGCCGTCGATGACGCTCAGGCGGTTGGCGGTGTACATCGCGCAGTAGACTTTGTTCCGCCGGCTGCTCACCGCGAGCGAGTAGCCCGACCAGCCGACGCTGATGCTGGCCAGAACTTCGAAGGTCGCACCGTCAATCACGGTGAGCAGGTTGTCGTAGTAGTTTGCGCAGTAGACCTTGTTGGCAGCCGGGTTGTAGCAGGCGTCAATCGTGAAGTAACCGGACCGAGTCAGGGCGAGCTTCACGCCCGTGGTGCCGTCAAAAACGATTGTGCGCTCGCCCTCCTGACCGCTGACAAACACCGCGTTGTTGGTCGGGTTGACCGCAATGGCGCGCGGACTCAGGAGCCCGCCGAACGAATCGGGCAGGGTGATGGTCGTCTCAAGAAACTGGCCCAGTCCGGGGCCGGCCAGAACGCAGGACACCAGAACCAGGCGGCAGAATCTGAGCCGGGGCAGGCAGGACACTTTGGTCAAAGTCGGGCGGCCGGGCAGGAGAACGATGACCTGCCCGGCCTGCTCAACTGCACTGCTCTATCGCAGGACCGAAACCGAGACGCGACCGACGACAGCGCCGCTTTCGAGTTCGTAGAAGTAGAGGCCGCCGGCCACCGGCCGACCTGAGTCGTCGGTCAGGTCCCAGCAGGCGGAATTGCTCCCGGCCGGCAGACTGCCATGAATCAGGGTCCGAACCAGGCGGCCCGAGCTCGAATAGACCCTCAGGCTGACCACCGCCGCACTGCTCAGCGAGAAGCGTACTGCGCCCGCTTTCACGGCGGGATTGGTGGCTGCCAGGTTGAACCTGAGCGACCGGACCGGTGCCGGCTCGCTGACGCTGACCAGGTAGGGTTCAATCCACGAACGGATGGTGTATTCGTCAAACCCTTCCATGCCGCCGACGACCGTCATCGCCGTGTCAATCACGTAGTTCAGCGGGATGTAACCGTTGATGCGATACTGATTCCACGCGGTGCCATTGTCGCCGAAGAAGGGGAAGCTGAACTGGCGGGCATAGTAGCGGATCGTGTTCATGTTGTCCCAGCCGTTGATTGCCAGGGGCAGGAATCCTTGGTCACGGTAGTCGTCGTACAGCGCCTGGACTCGCGGCAACTCCGCGAGGCAGCCTTGTCAGCCCGAGTACCAGAAGAAGAGCTGAATGACCGACCCTTGATACGAGGAAAGATAGTGGTAGTTGCCGGCAGTGTCCGGAATGTAGAAGTCCGGGGCCGGGTCGCCCGGGTTAGGTCCGGCCAGGACCAGGGCCGGGGCCAGCACCAGGGCAGCCAAAGCGAGCATCTTGTACTGCATTACGACCACCTCCTGGGTGTCGTCTGTTGCCTTTCGGTCAGTGCCTCGACCGCTACATTATACTCGCTGCCGTCTTGGCGTCAAGCCGCCGCTGCTGCCTGCAATCCGCGGATGAGACTCAGGACTGACGCCCCGGCCCACAAGCTGCCGGGCGTAGAACTCGAACATCTCCCGGTGCGCCGGTTGGTCCCTGTCAGGCGGGTGGGGACTGCCAGGCATCAGATTAGAACCTGAGCAGCGTGGCCGGGTCAATGGGCTTGCCGTCCCGGCGAATCTCGAAGTGGAGGTGGGGCGCGGTTGAGACGCCGGTCGAGCCGACCCAGCCGACGGTCTGGCCGGCCAGTACCGAGTCTCCCTTGTCCACGTTCCAGTCGTCAAGATGGCCGTAGTAGCTCTCGTATCCCTGCATGTGGCGCAGGAGGAGAAACCGGCCGAGGGTGCGGTCAGTGCCGCGTCCCAGGACCCAGCCGTCGGCTGTGGCGCGTGCCGGAGTCCCCGCTCGAGCCGCCAGGTCGATTGCCATGTGTGGAGATGTTGCGGTCCGCGAGACCGCATACTCCGCCAGCGGCAGAACCGATGGCACCGGCGTATTGCCCCATGCCTGAGCCTTGACCCAGTCGGGCAGAGCGGCGGTGTCCACTGCCGCCGAGTCCCAGTTTACCGGAGCCGGGGTCTTGTCAATGCCGAGCATGGTAGCCATGCTTCTGGTCTGCTGCTCGAGTTCCTCCAGTTGCCGACGCAGCTTGCCGACTTTGGCGAATTCGGCTTCCAGGTGGCGGTTCCGCATCTCCAGATATGAGAAACGGGTCATCCGGTACGCGCCGGACATTACCATGACTACCGCGGCAACGACAACGAGCAGCACCAGTGCCAGCAGGCCGAAGAGAACCCGCACTCCCCAGAGCGGCAGTGTCAGACGGTAGGCTTCGGCGCTGTAGTTGCCGGTGATGATGACGGAGACTTCTTTGCGGGGCACGACTAAGCCTTACGCGGAACGCATCACCGCGTCGAGTCCGGGACACAATCCGCCATGCCCGGCATTGCGGTCATGTCCCTTCGCCGCGAAGTTTGCGCACGAGCCGGCCCAGGTCGTCGGCCGAGAGGTAGTCGATAACTACCTGGCCGCGTCCTTGCTTCTGCTCGTGGATGCGCACCCTGGTGCCGAGGAACTCCTGGAGGGAGTCCTCCAGTTCGCGGATGTGCGGGTCCGGCTCAGGCTGCTGTGTCGGCTGGGGCCTGACGCGGGACTGGCAGAGCCGTTCTACCGTCCTTACCGACAGGTCATGTTTTACTATCCGCTCGCAGAGTTCCACCTGCAGGCGCCGATTCTCCAGCGCGAGCAGAGCACGCGCGTGGCCGGCGGAAATCTGCCCTGCGGCGAGCGCGTCTCTGACCTTGAAGGGCAGACTGAGCAGGCGCAGGGCGTTGGTCACGGTCGAGCGGTCTTTGCCGACCCGTTTGGCGATGTCGTCGTGGGTGTACTTGAACTCGTCGGCCATGCGCCGGTAGCCCAGGGCTTCCTCGACCGGGTTCAGGTTGCGGCGCTGGAGATTCTCAATCAGGGCGAGTTCGAGCATCTCCGCGTCTTCAATCGAGCGGACGACCGCAGGAATCACCGATAACCCCGCGGCCCGGGCCGCGCGCCAGCGGCGCTCGCCCGTGACCAGTTCGTAGCCATCGCGCCGCCGCCGCACCAGCACCGGCTGGAGCACGCCTTTCTCCCGGACCGACTGTACCATCTCGTCCAGGTTTTCTTCTGCGTGGTGCCGGGGCTGGAACGGGTTGGGCCGGATTTCGTCCAGGGCAATGGGCCGGGCCTCGGCCGCAAGTGCCTCCTGAGTCTCTTCCGGGATAATCGCGCGGATGCCTTTGCCCAGTGCTTTGCGGCTCATAATGCTGCTTCCTCGACCGCCTCAGGGCTGCGGTGTCGCGCCAGGAGCTCGTCGGCCAGTGCCATGTAGGCCTGTGCGCCTGCTGACTGGCCGTCGTAGGCGAATATCGTCTTGCCGAAGCTCGGCGCTTCGGCCAGACGCACGCTGCGTGGTATCACCGTATCGAAGACCTGCTCCTTGAAGAACCCGCGGACTTCGGTCGCGACCTGCTGGGCCAGACTGAGTCGGGCCGAGTACATCGTCAGCAGCACGCCCTCGACCGCCAGACTGGTGTTCAGGCTGTGGCGCACGAGGTTGACTGTATCCAGCAGCCGGGACATGCCCTCAAGCGCATAGTACTCGGCCTGTACCGGAATCAGCACGCCGTGTGCCGCAACCAGACTGTTTACGGTCAGAAGAGACAAAGACGGCGGGCAGTCAATAATGACGTAGTCATAGCGATTTTCCACCAGGCCGATGGCTTTGCGCAACCGGAACTCACGCTGCCCGGCATCAACCAGCTCGACCTCGCCGCCGGCCAGCGAGACCGCTGCCGGCAGCAGGTCAAGACCCTCGGCCCGGTTGGCGAGAATCGCCTCTTCCACCCGCTGAGCCTCAACCATCGCCTCGTAGACCGATACCGTCAACCTGCTTCGGTCGGCACCGAGCCCGAGCGAAGCATGGGCCTGCGGGTCCATGTCTACCAGCAGAACCCGTCCGGTGCGCAGGCCGAGCGCGGCCGCCAGGTTGACCGCGGTCGTGGTCTTGCCCACGCCGCCCTTCTGATTGCAGACAGCGATATGCCGGGCCATCGGGCTAATCTAGTCGAATCCCTCGGGTAGTCAATTCCGGCGGCCCGGGCGTCAGGCCTCGGGCCGGAACTCACGGGGAAGGTCGGCCGGCTTCAGGACCGGCTCGGCGGCGAGGAGCACGGCCCGTTCGACCACGCGCTGCAGCTCGTTCAGGTTGCCGGGCCAGTTGTACCTGGACAGTGCGTCGAGCACTGCGGGCTCGACCTCCACCACCTGTCGGCCGAACTCCTGGTTGCTCTCATTTATGAAGTAGCGCACGAGCCCGGGAATGTCCTCGCGTCGCTCGCGCAGCGGCGGCAGATGGAGCTGATTCCTGCTGAAAAGCTGGCTCAGTTCAGTCGAGAAGAACCCTTGCTGCACCAGGCTGGGCAGACTGCTGCTCGTGCCCGCCACGACCCTGGCCCTTTCGGCTGAACCCTGCCCGGCCTGGTCTTCGAGCATCCGGCGCAACTTGGCTTGGAGCGCGAGGGTGAGGGCCTCGATGTCTTCCAGGTAGACCGTGCCGTGTTCAGTCGCAGCCAGACGGCCGGCCCGGCCGGTGCCGAACAGCTCGGTGGCGAGCAAGTCCTCGGGCACGTCGGCGCAGCCCACCACGACAAACGGCCCGCCCGCGCGCGCGCTCGAGTCGTGCAGGGCCCGGGCAAGCGTTTGCCGACCGGTGCCGGGCTCGCCGACAAGAAGCACAGGTTCGTCGGTTGCCGCAACCCGGGCCAGCCTTTCCATCACCTGACGCATGGCAGGGTGCGTGCCGACAAAGCCGCGGAACTCGATTCCCTCGACGACCTGGCCGCCGGCCGCGATTCGGGCCAGCGAGTCGGCCAACCGCTGAACCGTAACCGATAGAAGATTGGCCAGAGTATCAATGACAACCGGATTGTGGTCAACCGGACCAGGTGTGGTTCGCTCCAGGTAGATGCTGCCGATAACCCGCCCCCGGGCACGCAGCGGAATGGAGAGCGCGGTTGCCGTGCCGACCGTCTCACCCCGGGCTGCGAGTTCGAGCCCGGCCTTGGTGTCTGCTCTGCCGTATGCCACCGCGGCACGGCCGTTGACCAGCAACGCGCCACGTTTGAACCTGAGGCCTTCACAGAGGAGACAAAGCGTTTGTTCGACGAACTGGGGCGGGCTCAGAGCAAGGGCGGAGAGTCCGGAAACAGCCTGCAGCAGGGCCATGTCACGGTCGGCCTGCAGCTCGAGGCGAAATATCAACCGGCTGACTTCTTCTGCCTCGGCGACCACGGCCAGACGCCGGAAGGTCTTTGCCGCCGCCTTCAGGTGGTCAACGCCGGTCTTGTCTCCGATGCCGACAAGAAAGCGGCCGTACTGCATCTTGAGCCGGGCAAGCTCGAAGCTGTCTTCGGAGCCGGTCAGGGCTTCAAGTGCTGCCTCAAATGACTCGATGGCCCGGTCCGGGTCACCGGCGGCGGCCCGCACCAGTCCTTGAACCCTGAGCACCTCTGCTTCCTGGGGTCGAAGCTGCAGTTCGCGAGTCAGTAACAGCGCCTCGTCAAGCAGTCGCGCGGCCTCGTCGAGTCTGCCCTGTGCCTGCGCGTGCTCGGCCATGTGCGGTGCGAGGATTGCCTGCTCGCGCCGGTCTCCGCTCTCCTGGCACAGTTTCATCGCGTCGCGGTACAGCCTGCCGGCCCGGGCGCTTTCGCCCCGCCGCAGATATGCCTGCCCCAGGTTGCACAGAGCATCACGCAGCACCGCCGGGTCCGCGGCCCGGCGCCGGCCCGCCTCGGCTACGACGGCAAGCGTGTCGATTGCCCGGTCGACCTTGTCACGCTTCAGGAACAGCTCGCCGAGGGCGTTCAGGGCGTTGTGGCGCGCGTGCTGGAAACCACGACGTTCACAGATAGCGATGGCCCGGTACAGGTTCTCGACCGCATCCTCCCAGCGTCCCATCTCCATGAGCAGGATTCCGATGTTGACGTGCATTGCGGCCCGGCCCAGGTCATCGCCGACCTGTTCGTTGACGTCAACCAGTCTCTGGTAGTAACCGAGCGCTTCCTCGCGCCTGCCCTGGAACATAGCCAGGTTGCCCAGTTGGCAGAGTGAAGACTGAATCCCGACGGTGTGGCCGATTTCTTGAGAAACGGCCAGACACTGGCGGTAGCACTCCCGGGCCTCTTCGTAGTCAGCCGCGCCCGAGTGATAGATGCCGAGCAACGACAAGGCGACCGCCTCCTCGCGCCGGCTGCCCACGGCCCGCGCCACTTCCAGGGCCTGTTCAGCCATTGTCCGTGCCGCAACCCGGTCACCCATCCGGGCGGCGATTTCGGCCAGGCGTGCCCGGGCCGCAGCTTCGCTCTGCTTGTCGGCTGTCTCCCGGGCAATGTCAAGCGCCTCGCTGAGGAACGGCTCGGCGTCGAACGGTGCCGTCGTTCTCAGCTCGTCGCCAAGCGCAAGCAGCGCGGACAGCCGTTCGGCCGGAGTCTGCGCGCGTGCCAGTTCGGCCTTCAGCTCAGCAACCTTGGGCCCGGTCTTGGCGGTGTCCATCGGTACTCTCAGGATAGGCTGATGTGGTCGCTTGTCAACTGCACGCGACCCCGGGACCGCCTGACCGCAGGCGTCAGCTCAGCGGCTGATGACGAGCTTCTGCGTCGCGGCGAAGTCGCCGGCCGCCAGCTCGACCAGGTAAACGCCCGCTTCGTGCCGGGCAAGGTCGAGCCGCAGGTGTCCGGCCCGGGTCGGGCCGAGCTCCCGCGTTTCCACGACCCGGCCGGCGACGTCGCGCAGACGCAGCACCGGTTGAGCCGTCATCGGCAGACCGAACCTGACGTTCAGTAGCGTCGTGCTCAGCGGATTGGGGAAGAGTTCGAAGCGCAGGGCTCGGCCACCTGGGACCGGCGCCGCAGAGCAGCCTTCCCGCGCGCGGCCCGGGCCTTGGCGCTGCAACGCCTGTCCCGGGTCATAGCTCCAGAACTCAAGCGTCTTGTTTCCCTTGAGCGCCCAGGCATGACCGTCACCCCAGGCCAGTGCGCCGCCGTTCCGGACCGGTCGGTCACTCGGCTGCCGGGGAATCGAATCAAGCTCGAACCACGTGTCGGCCTCAATGTGGTAGGCCCAGAACTCGCAACTGCCGCCTTTGAGCGCCAGAATCAGGCTGCCGTCCGAGCAGAGCGCTGTCCCGTGGCGGGCCGTGCGCCGGCTCTTGGCCACCCCGGCGACAGGCAGAGCCTGGACCGCGGACCAGACGTTGGCCGTCACGTCGTACTGGTAGAACTCATTGACCGCAGCCTTGAGCGCATAGAGTCGGCCGCCGGCCGCAACCAGACAACTGCCGTCGGCCATGCCCTTGAGTCGCTCGCCGGGCGGGATGTCGGCCAGGGCCAGCCAGGTGTCGCGCGCAATCTCATAGGCCCAGAACTCGTTGCGCTTGCCGCCCTTGGCCGCGTAGATGTAGTTGCCGGACGCACGATGGCAGAACGCCAGCCCTGAGCCGCCCTTGACTTTCTTGTTTGAGGCCCCGAGCGGGACGTTCCTTAGCGCGACCCAGGAGTCGCCGGGCACGTCGTACTTCCAGAACTCGCTCGTGCCGTTGCCTTTCAGCGCATAGACCGCGGTGTCGTAGGGGTCGAACGCCAGAGCCGCACCTTTCTTGACGCGCTTGACGCGGTCTGGCGCACAGGGCAGTGAATCGAGTGTCACCCAACTGTCGCCGTTGACGCTGTAACCGAAGAACTCGCTCGTGTTGTAGCCTTTCAGGGCGAAGAGCATCGGCCCGGCCGGGCCCGTCTCGCCAAAGCACAACGCGCCGCCATCCTTGACCTTCTTGCCCGACAGCCCGGCCGGCACGTCCGGTCCCTGCTTCCAGAAGGGGCTCAAGCTCCAGGCGCAGACGAAGCGGCCGACGAGCGTGTCGTTGGTGCGGTTCTGGTCTGCGGCCAGCGTCAGCCACACGCTGATGCTGTACTCACCCGGCTCACCGGCAAAGGTACGGAAGTTCACGTCATAGTTCGCATTCGGGGCGATGCCGGTGATGGTCACGGTATCGACATAGACCGTCATCCCGGCCGATGCTATCTCAAGGAGGACGGAAACCGTATCACGCATGGTCCCATAGTTGTGCAGACGCACTCGGGGCAGGAACGGCTGGGGCGGCATCACCGTATCGGGCCGAACCAGCCGGACAATGCCCAGGTCGTGTTCGAAATACCCAAGCGTCACCCAGTCGTCATTTCCTCCCGTGCTCTGGCTGAAGCCGGTGACCAGAACCCTGCCCGGCTCGGGAACCGCCAGGACCACACCCTGGTCTTCGGCTCGGGCCGGCCCGTCGTACCGGCTTGACCATACCAGCCGGCCTGCCGGGTCGAACTTCGCGGTCAGCAAGTCACGACTGCCGCTCTGACTGGCTCCGGTCACATACGCCGCTCCTTCTCTGTCCAGTGCGAGCGCCCGGGCCAGGTCATCGCCGTGGGCCGGTCCGTCGTAGCTCGACTGGGAAAGCAGGACGCCGTCGCTGCGGTAGTGAACCAGCGCGTAGTCAGTGCCGCTCGCGCCCGCGGTGCCGCCCGCAACCCAGACCCCGCCCGCAGAATCGAGGGCCAGGGCAGTTCCGCCGTCGGCGGTCCCGGCGCGGCTGTCGAGCCGCGCGGTCCACAGCAGCGTGCCTGAAGAGGAGTACTTCAAAGTTACCATGTCCATGCCCGTCGTATCACCTTGGCTTGAGCCGGTGACGTAGACGTTGCCGGAGTTGTCGACCACAATTGCGACCGCAGAGTCCTGGCCCCGGCCCTTGCCGTCGTAGCGCCGGGTCCAGGATACGCCGCCGGTGGCGGAGAGCCGCGCCACGAGGTAGTCTTCGGCGCCGAAGGAATCCCGGACCTGCCCGCAAACATAGGTGAATCCGGACTGGTCAACAGCCAGGGCGCGCGCTGCCGAACTGCTGTCGCGCAGAGTGGTGCCGAGGCGGACAACCCACTGCTGCGCGCCGGCCTGGTTGTACTTGATGACCACGGCCTCGTTGTGCCCCCCGACCCGCACGCTGCCACAGACGTAGATGTTGCCCGACTGGTCGAGCGTCACGGCCGTCGGCCGGTCCGCTCCGCCGGCAGGCCCGTTCACCCGTCTGGTCCAGAGCGTCTCTGCTGTCAGGCCGTTGTACTTGACGGTCAGGATGTCGAGTGACGTTCCCGTCACGGCCCCGGTTACGACCACGAATCCACGCGGGTCGCAGACGATTCCTGCCGCGCTGTCGTCTGCCGCGCCGCTGCTTGAATAGCGTCGGGTCCAGACTGTGTCTCCAGCCGGATTGTACTTGATGGTCAGGAAGTCGCGTCCGCTGGTCGCACCGGTGCTGACGCCGGTCACGTAGACATTGCCGGCAGAGTCAGCCACGACCCCGGACCCACGGTCCAGCGCAGCGGCCGGACCGTCATAGCGCGAGACCCAGGTCTGCGCAAGTGCAATCCCCGGCAGCACGAACAGGCACAGACGCCTGGCAAGAATCCTGCTGTCCAACAATCCCTCCTTGCAGGTGATGGTACGAAGTGTGTGGGGACGGGCAGAGCCAAGCTGGCTCCGCGACCGGCCTGGTTCACCCTCAAGACCGGACCAACCCACCCGCAATAATTATACCACGACGTGTCGGCCTGCGCAACTCCGGCGGCCGCTGCCTGGCCGTGTATGGGGCCAAGAGATCGTTACCACCCTCCTCGACGGCAACGTCGGCACT
>CAZQFS010000070.1:0-14814 GCA_964592755.1 uncultured bacterium
CTGCAGCGGGAACAACTGCCCGATGGCCTGAGCAGCAGATTCCAGCAGCCCCTCGAACTGGGCCCGACTCAGCGGGATGCGCTCAGCCGCACACTGAACCTCAACAATCCGACCGCTTTCCGTCAGCACAACGTTCATGTCAGCATCAGCCCGCGCATCCTCTTCGTAACTCAGGTCAACCAGCGCCTCGCCGGCCACTAATCCGCAACTCATCGCGGCCACCGGCTCAATCACCGGGTCCCGCTCAATTTCCCCCTGCTCCAGCAGCACCGTCACTGCCTGCCGCAGGGCGCACAACCCGCCGGTCAGACCCAGTGTCCTGGTTCCGCCATCCGCGTCAATCACGTCGCAGTCCACGACAATCTGTCGCTCACCAAGCGCCGAAAGGTCGCACACTGCCCGCAGACACCGTCCCAGGAAGCGTCTGATTTCCTGGGTCCGGCCGCGCATACCGGCGGTTTCTCTTGGGGTCCGCTCGAGCGTCGAGCGGGGCAGCAGTCCATACTCTGCGGTCACCCAGCCCTGACCGCTGCCGACCAGAAACCTCGGCACACGCCGCTCAAAAGAAGCCGCACAGACGATCCTCGTTCCGCCGGCGGTCGCAAGGCACGACCCCTCGGCATACTTCAGAAACCCGCACTCGAGAAACACCGGTCTTGCTTCATCCGGTGACCGACCGTCACGTCTCATCCGGATTCTCCTTCTGTCCCAGACTGACCCGGGCCACGTCGCCGATCGGGGAACCGAGAAACCGACTGCCGACCGCCTCAAACCCCGGACTCAGGTCGGTCAGGTAGACCCTCAGTCGCCCTTTCCGCTCACCTCGCACCCCGCACGGCGCGCCGAGCAATTGACCAACCGCCTCGGCTGTTGCCGCCGCCGAGTCGACCACCTGTACCCCGGGCCCAACCACACGCCTGATCACCGGTGCGAGCAGCGGGAAATGGGTGCAGCCCAGCAAGAGAGCATCAATCCCCTCGTCCACCATGTCGGCCAGATACCGACGGCACACCGCCTCAGCCACCGGCCCATCAATCCATCCTTCCTCAGCCAGCGCCACCAGCAATGGCGTCGCCCTTCCGACCACCTCAATCCCCGGCCCGAATCGGTGCACCGCTGCCTCATAGGCTCCGGCCCGAATCGTCGCCTCGGTGCCAATTACGCCCACCCGCTGCCGAAGAGTCGCCCCAGCGAGGGCGCGCGCCCCGGCTTCAACAACACCCACCACCGGCCTGTCTATCCGCCGTACCAGCTCAGGCAGGGCTACCGACGAAGCCGAATGACACGCCGCCACCACCACGCTCACTCCCCGCCGCACCAGGAACTCCGCATCCTCCAGGGCAAACCGCGTAATCGTCTCAGCCGATTTCGTGCCGTAGGGGAACCGCGCCACGTCTCCCAGGTAGACGATATCCTCTGCGGGCCACACCCGCGCCAGCTCTCGTGCCACGGTCAGCCCTCCAATACCTGAGTCAAACACCCCAATCGGGCCGAGCGGTCCGCTACCGGCCACGGTCGGCCCCTGTCTGTTTCCCGGTGCGGTAGGTCTGGACAAAAGCCAGAATCCCCCGGCTGATTCCCTCAGCCAGCCGCTCCCGGTGTGCCTCGGTTCTGAGCAACTTGTCTTCGCTCTGGTTGCTCAGGAAACCGCACTCCACCAGCACTGCCGGCATGAACGTGTTCCTGAGCACGTAGAACCCTGCCTGCCGCACACCCCTGTCCATCACTCGAGCCTGGGGCGCAGTCGCTTCCTGAATCCGCGCCGCTAGCTCACTCGATTCCCAGAGGAACTCATTCTGCGCCAGGTCGGCAAGAATCAGACCAACGTCATCTGCCGAGTTACCGTCACCGGCTACGGTGAGGTCAAACGCCGCGTTCTCCCGGGCCGCCACTGCCCGTTCCCAGTCGGTCTTCGCCTCAGAAAGGAAGTACGTCTCGAACCCGCAGGCGCCTCGATTCGGTGACGCATTCGCATGAATACTGACAAACAGGTCATCGCCGGCATTCCGTTCCGGGGTCATGGCACGCTGCCCGTTTCCAAGTCTCGTTCGCTCGGCCAGGCTCACCGAAGCGTCCGAACTCCGCGTCAGCACTACCTCCAGCCCGGCCCGCTCCAGCTTCTTCTTCACCCGCCGGGCGACGTCCAGCACGACCGTCTTTTCCAGGGTCCCGCGTCGGCTCACGGCTCCCGGGTCAGCACCTCCATGCCCTGGGTCCAGTACCACCCGCTTGATTTCCCGGCTCGGCCTGGGCCATGCTTTCCATCCGAATCCGGTGACGGCCGCCCTGGCCGAGTTCTCCTCCACCCGCATCGGTCGCTCGAAACAAAAGTTCAGCACGGTTGAGCCGCTTGTATCGATGTCCACCCGCCGAACCAGCCCGCGAGTCTGTGCCGTGAAGCTCGCCAGCCCACGTGCAAGCCCTGAATCCGGCCGCGCCGCAAGAGTGACCCGAAACTCAAGACTCGATACCTGCTCCTGACGCGTGACAACACTCCCGCCTGCTTGCGAACCCGAACTCTCCACGGCGACTTCCATGAAGACGGTTTCAGCCTGGCACCAGGCACGCAGCGACCGGACAATCCCCTCGGGTCTGCTCCCTGACAGAAGACCAAGTGCCGACAAAGGCACAAACAGCCTTCCCTCGCGCTCACGACAGGGTTCGACCAGCCGCACTATGGCTCCGGCGATGTGCGCCGACAGCGAATCTGCCCAGAACACCCACTCGACGTTCTCCCCGGACCGACCTGGCACGACCGCCACAAAACTCCCGGCCACCGACCACCATCGGCCACCCGCTGCGGCCACGACACCCGCCAGCTCAACGTACTCGGTTCCACCAACACCCACGCGCATCAGGTCGGCACCGGCAAACCTGACGGTCCCGGCCTCAGCACCGATGCAGAACAACATGTCAGCCACCACCAGCAACAAACCCACCCTGCTCCAGGTTCGGGGGTGTAGTGTCATGCGTCCGCCATCCTGCTGCCCCTCAGCCATGCTGTCGCTCATCCCGCTCAGCCGCGCGGCGGCGCAGCTCCTCGCGGCGGTCGTGCAGCTTCTTTCCGCGGCACACGCCGAGCTCCACCTTGGCCCACCCTTTCTGGTTGAAGTAGACCCTCATCGGTATGAGCGTCAAGCCACGCAGACTCACCCTGCCTGCCAGACGCCGTACCTCATCGCGGTGCAGCAGCAGCCGGCGCGCGCGCGCCGGGTCCGGGTTGTGAATGTTGCCTTGTGCATACGGTGAGATGTTGACGTCGTGTAAGTACACTTGGTTGCCGGCCACCACGGCATACCCTTGGTCCAGCGACACGCCGCCGGCACGAAGCGACTTCACTTCGGTGCCGGTCAGCTCGATACCGGCCTCCAGCCTTTCCAGCACAACGTAGTCCCGTAGGGCCTTCCGGTTCGTCGCGACCGACTTCATGACAAGATTATACGCAAGCCCGGCCGTAACCTCAAGCGGCCTTTGTAATTGTGCTTCCCCACGTCTGCGTAGCGCCTGGTCCTCTACTGCCTCCTTCCGATGAGAAAGACCGGGCCTGGTCAGACGGTTGAACGTCTGACCAGGCCCAGGCTCAGTCTGGCTAAGCTACTTCGCCTTTACTCGTGAGCCTTGACGCAACGCGTCATGGAGGCCCGAGCGGACCAGGCCGCGGGGGAATCGGAATTCCGTCCATTGGTTACCTCCGTTTGGCGTTTGCCTTCAGTGCTAGTGCAGCAACTACGGTGCCACCACGGCAATTTCATAAGTCTTTCACTGGCGAGACTTACAGAACCAGTCGCACCTTTGGTCGCGGTCACGACGGTGGATTTATGTCGCACGCCTCGCGGCTCAAGTTATAAGTGATTGACAGATTGGCGGTTGTGTTATGGCTGTCGCGTGGTGCGACGATAGCTATGATAGCGATGTGCGGTCGATGCGGTAGCGGCGAATCAGTCTCTGAAGTTGGCGGCGGTGGGTGGCGAGGAGGTCCGCGGCCTTGGAGACGTTGCCGTTCGTCTCACGCAGGGCAGTGACGACTTGGTCGCGCTGGAGGATGCGGCGCTTCGGCGCGGCCGTAGAAGCTACCGTCTCGCTTGAGTGAGAAGAGAAACGGGCATCAAGGTCTTCAAGCGAGATTCGACGCTTCTGGGTCATGATAACGGCACGTCTTATGACGTTGTCCAGTTCCCGGACATTGCCGGGCCATGGGTAGTTGTTGAGCGCGGCCAGGACCGGTTCCTCGAACCCGAGAACCGTCTTGTTGAGTTGGTTGGCGAGCCGCTTCAGGAGATGGTTGGCGAGAAGGTGAATATCCGGCCCCCGGTCACGCAGCGGCGGCACCTTGATGTTGACAACGTTCAGGCGGTAGTAGAGGTCCTCGCGGAACTTGCCGTCGGCGATATCCTGCTCCAGACTGCGGTTGGTGGCGCAGATGAGCCGGACATCAACCTGACGGGTGGCTGTCTCTCCGACGCGACGGATAACCTTCTCCTCGAGGACCTGGAGCAGCTTGGCTTGTATGCCGAGCGTCGTGTTGGATATCTCGTCCAGGAAAATGGTGCCGCCCTCGGCGGTCTCAAACAAACCTTCCTTGTCGCGGACCGCGCCGGTGAAGGAGCCGCGGGCGTGGCCGAACAACTCGGACTCGAAAAGCGTCTCGGGCAGGGTCCCGCAGTTCACCGAGACGAACTTGGCGCCCCGGCGCTCGCTCTTGGAGTGGATGAGCCGGGCGAGCACGCCCTTGCCGGTTCCGGTCTCGCCGGTGAGCAGCACCGTGCAGTCGGTCGGGGCGATGCGGTCGACAACCCGGTACACCTCGCGGATCACCTTCGAGCGGCCCAGGAACGCTCCGGTCACCGAATCAACCAGGATATCGTCATGACTGGCGGTGAGTTCCTCCTGCAGTCGGCGGAACGCCACCGACTTGTCTATGGTGGCGGCCAGGAGATTGGCGACCGAAACCAGCAGGTTCTTGTCTTCATCGAGGAACAGATGGGCGGTGATTCGGCTGTCAAGATAGATGGTCCCGATGACCCGGTTGTCGATGCGAAGCGGCACGCAGAGCAACGAGCGTATCTTGTTCAGCATCACCGAGTTGGCCGCGTTGAAACGCGGGTCTGAGAGCGCGTCCGCGGTAATGACAAGCTCGGCTCTGCGCCTCACCTTTCTGATGACGGAATGGGAGATGGTTTCCGCGTCCTGCAGCGTCGCATGGTCCACGTTCCGGGCAGCAGCCGGGATGAGCTTGTCTCCCTGAATCAGAAACAGAAGACCGCGCTCCGCCTTGGTCAGGTCGATGACGAGGTCCAAGACGCGTTCGGCAAAGTCATCTTTGTCCAGGTCCAGGGCGATGAGCTCGCTCAGGTGATAGTATGCCTTCAGGTACTCACCCCGCTCCCGGGCCTTCAACTGCATCGTGGCTGATATCTGGGTGAGGGTGTGCATCAGGTCATCAGCCCTGGCCAGGTCTGGCTTGGCCCCGAGCGCGGTCAGGATTGCCCTGGCCTCCTTGAGATTCTCGATTGCTTCATCGAGCTGCGGCTGGGGCACGGGTCTCACTGTCAGCGGCAAGGCACCGGGCTCGGTATCGGACTGCTTGGTCAGAGCCTGAACCGAAGCCAGCAGGCTCAGAGCCAGCTCATGCTTCGCGCCCATGTCCCTGAGTAGCTGGATACTCCGCTTCAGCAACTGGCTGGCCTTGTCCGTGTGGTCCAACTGCGCCTGCGCCAGCCCGGCATAGCGCAAGGCAATCGCGTACTCCCGCGACGACGGGTAATCGGCCAAGTGATTCAGTGCCTTGGTCGCGTGGGCAAGCGCGCGCTCCGGGTCTCGGGTCAGAAGCCGCAGCCGGGCCGACACCGACTGCAACTCGCCACGCTGCCGCCAGTTCCTCGGGTCGCGAGCCACCCTCCAGGCCTGCACCAGCGCGGCCCTGCACTGGTCATACCGTTCCGCCGTCAGGGCATGCAGCGCCTGCAGCATCAGATGCTGGAACTTCAGGTCTGGGTCACCGGTCTCCACAATCAGATTCCAGGACTGCTCGAGCAGAGTCTGGGCTTCATCAAGACGTCCTTGGCGCGTCCGCAGCGAAGCCAGATTGGCAATCGCCGCCGGCCGGCCAAACGTCGCCTTCCTGTCATACAGCGCGATGGCACGCTCCAGATGCTCCTGCTCAACCTCCCATTCCCCGCGCTGGTCCGCGGCCATGGCGACATTCGAATGCAGGTCTGCCTGGGCGAGCGTGTCGTTTATTCGCTCGGCCAAGGCGAGCGCCTCGACAAAATGGTCATACGCGCGGTCCCACTCTGCCTCATCAAGCGCGATAAGCCCCAGGCCCTGCAACGCCCGCAGCAGATAGAAAACGTCGCCGGTCTTGCGCAACTGGGGCAGATACCGCTGGTAGTAGTCACGGGCCTTGTCAAGCTCGCCCCGCCGCCACCACAATGTGGCGATGAACTGGCTGGTCTTGGCCGTGTTCTGCTCGTCGCGAATCGTCTCGTAAACCCCCAGGCTGCGCTCGGCAAGCTGGAGCGCGAGGATGTAGTCATACCGACTCCAGGCCAGCACTGAGTAGTAGTAGAGCGTGCGGGCGGTCAGTTCATTGTGCTGGGCCGGGTCTGAGTTACGCAGCTTGTCGGTAAGCTGAATCGCCTGCGTGAGCAGTTGCTCGGCGCGGTCGTAGTTCTGAATCGACGTATACGACCATCCCAGGTCGGTCAGGATGTGAATATGGGCTGGCGACTGCTTGTCCGGCTGCATCAGCATCGCCTGATTGAAGTAGTTCAACGCCTCTTCGTTCTTGCCACGCTTCTGGTGGACCAGTCCCAGCTTGCGCAGAAGCCGGGCGAGCAGCGGCTTGTCGCGCCCCAGATCCGGGTCGGCAACAAGGATAGACATTCCCTGGGTGTAGATATCGACCGCCTCCAGATAGCGTCCGGTCGACTCGCGCAGCATGCCCACCGTCTCGATAAGCTGGATGCGCTGTCGCGGTGAAGCGGTCTGGGTCGAGAGGGCCAGCGCGGTCTCATAGAAACTGAGCGCCTGCTCTGTCAGCCCCAGGTCAAGCGCCCGGGCACCGGCCTTGACCGACGTATCATACGCCCGGTCTGCTATGCCGGCCTGGGTGTAGTGATGGGCAAGGTCGAAGACGAGCCGGTCCAGCTTCTCAGGGTAGAGCAGCTCCAGGGCAAGGGCGACGCGACGATGGTAGTCGCGCCGCGCCTCAACCGACAACCGTTCGGTAACCGTCGCTTCCAGAATCTTGCTCGACAGGATGTAGGCCGGGCCCGCGTCCCGGGAGAACGCCTTGAGCAGCCCCAGCGCCCGCAGACGGGCAACCGCGTTGAACAGGGTCTTGTCGTCGTAGCCCAGCACCGCACGCAGCAGCTCCAACTCAAAAGGCGCTGCCGCGGCGGCGCCGGTCTGCAGTACCGCCAGCTCCTCGGCCTGCAGCTTGTCGAGGCGGCGTTTCACCACGTCGGTCACACTCTCCGGCGGTCGGTATGCGGCCAGACCATCGTCGGTCAGAATCCACCGCGTGCCGTGAAGTTGCAGGATGCGTGCGTCTATCAGTGAGTGGACCGTCTCGATGACGAAGAGCGGATTGCCGCCGGTCGTGCTCATGCACCATTCGACCAGGGTCGGCATCTTCGGGAGCTCTCCGACCAGTGAGGCAAGCAGCGCTTCGCACTCGGTCGCATCCAGCGGCGGCAGGCTGATGGGGGTGAAGTTCGGACGTCGCTCAAACTCGGTAATGAGGTCTAAGAACCGCTTCTCCTTCAACCCGGCCACAACCAGCATCAGACGTTCGTTACTCAGGCTGAACGCCAGATACCGGAGGAACTCAAGCGAGGTCGGGTCAAAAAGCTCGAAGTCATCAACCAGCAGAATAAGCGAGTGGCCAATCCGGTGTGAATTCGCCAGCTCTCTTAGTCGCTGGGTCACCAGGTCGAACAGCCGGAACCGCGACTCTTCAGAGACCGCGGCGGCGGACTCGTCCGTGGCCCGCGCCGACGTGCCGGTCCAGACCTCAAGATAGCCGAGGATGCCCTCAATCAATGACTGCGGCCGCGCCCCCAGTGATGCCGGTTCCACCCGCAGGATAGTTGCGCCCTCGAGCTGGGCAAGGAACTTGAACTCAGAAAGCAGGCGGGACTTACCTACGCCCCGCTCGCCGGTGATGCAGACCGTGCCGGCTTTGCCTGCTGCTGCGGCTGAGAGCATCTCCCGCAGCCGGGTGATGTACTCGGTCCGGCCCACAAAGCCCGGTGCCATCAGGTACTTCTTGGTGCTGGCTGCGACTACTGTCCCGGCCGCCTTGGGCCCGGCCAGGCTTTCAATCACCGCGGCGGCCGAGCGCGGCCGTCGCTCTGGTTCCTTACGAATCAAGGACATTATCAGCGCGGAGAAGTCCTCCGGAATCCTGGTGTCGAACTTCGTCGGCGGGTCGAAATCGGCGTAGTACTGCTGTCGCAGCCACGCCCGTAAGTCCTTCTGATTCCGTGGCCCCTGCCCTGTGAGGGTCTCGTAGATGACGACGCCCAGCGAATACAGGTCGGCCCGAGCATCCACGTCTCCACCCTTGAACACCTCGGGTGCGACATAACCCAGGGTCCCGCGTGGGGTAGTCGCATCGGTCAGCGCTACCTTCTCCGCGAATCCGAAGTCGAGCAGCTTGGCTCGGAGCCTGTCCTCTTCGGCGAGGACAAGAATGTTCTCCGGCTTCAGGTCGCAGTGAATCAATCCCTGGGCGTGGATGCTGTCCAGGGCAGACAGAAGCTGAATGGTAACGTCTGCTATTCCGGGGGCATACCCGCTGACGAAGTGCTTGTTGATGGGCACTCCATCGCAGTACTCCATTGTGAAGTAGGGTCTGTGCTCCGCAGTCGAGCCGTAGTCGAGCGCAGCAACTATGCCTTTGTGCGAGAAACGCGACAGATAATAGAACTCGCGGTTGAGTCGGAGCTCGGCTTCCTTGGGCGCGTCCTCCCGGAGCATCTTGATGGCAAGGGTCCGCCCGCCGATGATATCCCTGACCTTATATACCTCAGTCTGCTCTCCCCCTCCCAGGAAGTGAAGGACTTGGTATCGTTCGGATATGACCTGCGACGGTTGATATGTTCCGGCAGGTTGCTGCACGGCAGATATTATACGCTCAACCGCACGCCTGTCAAGCGCTGCTGCGACAGTGCCGTTCGGTGCGACATCGCCGTAGTCCTTTGTCCAAGCCTTACTTAGACTGTGACAGGCAGGGGGTGTTGACTTGGACCGGGCTGCGACTAGACTGTGCGGCATGTTCGCACGCCTGCGACAACAGATGGTTGATTTCGGCTACGTCCTAGCCGGCTCGGCGGTGATGGCGCTGGCCTACAACTTGTTCCTGATTCCACACCGCATCGTTCCCGGCGGACTGGGCGGACTCGCCATGGTCCTGCATCACTACTTCCGGGTTCCGGTCGGGGGAACCATTTTACTGCTCAACCTGCCGCTCCTGCTGCTTGGGGTCCGTGTTCTTGGCGGCCAGTACGGGGTCAGGTCGCTGCTCGGCATCGCCGTCTCGTCACTGCTCATTGATGGTCTGACCTATGTCGTGCAACTCAGGCCGGCCACCGATGACCCAATCCTGGCATGTGTCTTCGGCGGGGTGATGCTTGGTGCCGGTCTCGGTCTTGTGTTCCGGGGCGGCGGCTCAACCGGTGGTTCAGATATCGTCGGCCAGGTCATCCATCACTACTCCAATCTCTCCACCGGTACCGCAATCCTCGTCGTGGACTTCATTGTCATCACCATTGCCGGCCTGTCATTTGCAAGTTTCGAACTGGCGCTGTACGGCTACGTCAACCTCTACCTCCAAACCCGGGCAATCGACCTGGTTCTGGAAGGGCTGAGTTACACCAGGGCGATGTTCATCATTTCCGACTCCACCAGCGCCGTGGCCCACGCGCTTACCGAGAAGATGAACCGCGGGGCAACCGTGCTGCGTGCAACCGGTGCCTACACCGGCGAGGACAAGAGCATGGTCTTCTCGGTCATGTCCAAACGGGAGGTCGCCCGGGCGCGGGAAGTTGTGCGGGAAGTTGACCCAGGGGCGTTCGTCATCATTACCGACGTCTACGAAGTGCTCGGCGAGGGGTTCCGGCCCAGGGGCTAGACAGTGCGTATCGGCCTCTTCCAGTTTCACCCGGCACCACACAACGTCGACGCCAACCTTGCGCATATCAACGCGGCCCTCACGCGGGTCGAGGCCGACATCGTCGTTTTGCCTGAGCTGTGCACCACCGGCTACATCTTCTCCTCCCGGGCCGAGCTACAGGCCCTGGCTGAGCCGGTTCCTGACGGCAGAACCTGCCAGGCCATGCTCCGGCTTGCCCGGGAAAGACGGCAGCACATTGTCTGGGGTATGCCCGAGTCCGACTGTGATGCGCTCTACAACTCAGCCGTGATGGCGACGCCCGAAGGCAGCCTGCACCGCTACCGGAAAACCCACCTCTTTATGGATGAGAAGGACCTGTTCCGACCCGGCGACCATGGATTCCCGACTTTCCCGGTACTCGACCTCGCGGTTGGCATGCTTGTCTGCTTCGACCACTTCTATCCTGAGGCGGCGCGACTCCTTGCTCTGGCCGGAGCGCTGGTAATCTGCCATCCGGCCAATCTCGTGCTCGACTCGGCCCAGAAGACAACCGTCGCGCGGGCAATCGAAAACCGTGTCTTCTGGATTCTCGCCAACCGTATCGGGGTCGAAGAACGCGCCGGCACAAGACTCGTTTTCACCGGCCGGAGCCAAATCGTGGCCCCAGACGGTGCTGTTCTGGCTCAGGCCGCGCCAGACCGCGAAGAGATGCTGGTCGTTGACATTGACCCTAACCGGGCCAAAGACAAGCGTGTCACCCCACGCAACGACCTGCTCCTTGACCGCCGCACCGACCTCTACCGACTTCTGCCGGCCGACCCGGCCGCCGGCTCCTGACCGAACGCGCCCTGCCCACTGCTCATCACTGGCTGCGGCGCCTGCCCCGGCAGGCGGGGCAGAGGCGCGAGTTCAACAGCAAAGTGCAAACCTCGCGACACGAGACGAAAGGAGCCATCCTGAGTGGTTGTGTACAAGCTGTACCGACACCGTCGCAGGCCGGATTGCACTCGACCATCGCGGCGGGATTCCGGTAACACCTTGCTTGCCTCAGCGCCGTCAGGGTCGGGCCGGCTTCGACTTGCACCGGGGATGTTGCTCACGGCTTGCCCGACTGCTGCCTGTCCGCGTGTGGTCGCGCGCAGGCAGGCCCGCCGAAAGAGACGGGACAGCCAAGGCCGGGCAGACATGACCGTCAGCCCGGCAACAAACGGGACCAGCTAACGCACGGCTTGACATCAAACCCGGCCCCGTTTCTCCTGACGGACTCAAGCTGAGATCGCGCGAGTCGGCAACCAGCAACTGGCCGATGAAGCACCTCGATTTCAGAGCGCTGTTGGAAGCTGCCGCTCGTTTCGTTGCACTTCGACGTCGAACGTGCCCTGTCTGCGGATTCGCTGCAGCCGGTTGAGGCCAGGGCGATTCCGAAGTAATGACGCCGTCCTTGCACTCGGGCCGGTGGCCAAGGATAATTGGGGCTGTGAATCCCGTGAGTATCCTGGCGTTCGTTCCCCGGTTCGGCCGGCAAGGTAAGCAAGGAGCATAGATGAGCGATATATCGAGACGAGGTTTTCTGAAGGCCCTTGGTGCCGGTGCACTGGGCCTGGCTATCCGCCCGAAGCTCGCGCACGCCCTGGACAAGAGCCTGTTCTCGGGCTCGTTTGCCAGCGACGTCGTGCAATGCTACCACGACCTCGCCACGTCCGGCAACACCATCAACGAGCCGGTCGTGCAGATGATGCTCGATGAGTCTATCATGACCCTGACCGGCATCCGCGACGTCGGCGAAGCCTGGAAGTCGCTCTTCCCCGGCATCACCGAGTCCAGCGTCATCGGCATCAAAGTCGTCTGCACTAACCGCTACCTGCCGAGCCACCCGGAAGTGGTGCGCTGCGTCGCCAACGGACTTGCGCAGATGGTCCTCGGCGGCTCGTTCTTCAAACGAAACAACATCGTCGTCTGGGACCGAATCGACTCCGAGATGACCAACTGCGGGTTCACTATCTACGACGGGACCGACCCGGACACGATGCGCTGCTTCGGCTCGGACCACCCGGGCGTAGGGTACGACTACGGAACCCCGCTCACCGTCAACGGCGTGACCAGCTACCCGAGTAACATCATCAGCCAGATGGCCGACTACATCATCAACGTACCCGCCCTCAAGTCGCACGGCACGTCCAAAGTCACCTTGAACCTGAAGAGCCACTACGGCTCGGTCAACAACGCCAGCTCGCTCCAGCACACGAGCCAGTGCAACCCGGCCATACCGCACCTCAACCAGCAGATCCGCGACGTCATCACGCCCAACGACATCCAGAAGGTCTTCATCATCGACGGCCTGTTTGGCCTGTACTCGGGCGGTCCGACCGGCGCGCCGAACTTCAACCCGAAGCTCCTCATCGTAAGTCGGGACATCGTGGCCTGCGACTACCAGGGCCAGAACGTCATCAACCGCGAGCGGGAGAGCCACGGACTCGGCCGGTACGATGCCACGCACATCACGACTGCAGCACAGCCGCCATACAGCCTGGGTACGACCGAAGTCAACCTCATCGAGCTCAACAACGTCGGCGTCGAGGAGCCGGCAGCGCGGCGACCGGTCGAGGGTCTGCTTGAGGTTACGCCGCAGCCGGTGCGCGACCGGGCAACAGTCGGCTTCGTCATCAGCCGTGACTCGCACGTCAGCCTCGACCTGGTCGACGCTGCCGGCAGCACACGGGCGTCGCTCTACAACGGCCGTCTGGCCCGAGGTCGACACCGAGTCTCGTGGCAGGCTGACGGACGCCTGTCCGCGGGGACCTACTTTGTGAGACTGAACAGCCGGACCGGAACCCGGGTCCGCCAGGTCACGGTCGTCAACTAGCCCGGTCTCGGTGGGAGAGGCATCCCGCCTCGACTGGCCGGCGCAATTCCTAGACCTGCCAGGCCGCGTCTGCGCGCGCTCGTTCTGTGGAAGTCACTACCTTCCTGCACCAACAGCAGCGTTCGACCAGGACGTCAACCAGCGGTGAACCGAGATGAGAGCCGATGTGCGGGTACAGCCTGCCCCCGTGCAGCTCGACACAGGCGCTGACCCGCTTACGGCGGCCGGTACTCAATCGCTCGACCGAAATCCCGAGCTTCTCCAGTCCCGGCAGCCCTTTCCCGGTCACCGTCTCGCCGCCCCTTGACAGCCCGCCCTTGTAGACGAACGTCCTGAATATCCTTTCACCCAGGATGCCGCCAATGTGGCTAGGGCAGACCGGGGCGAACATTCGCGGCTCGGCCTCTCGCATGAGTGCCTGCTTCCCGACCTTGTGGCTGACCTGATCATGACGAGGGATGATACGTTGGTACTGGTTCATGCCAAGCCGCCGGTCGCAACTACTTGACCCGGTGCCGGCCGCCACTATAGTTGACGCAGGAGGTCCGGAGTGTCGGAAGCCAGGCGCGCGAACCATGTGCTGCCCGGTGGTAACCGACCTCTCAGACCATCCGAAAGGCAGGGCGACATGTTCAAAGACGCGAAGACTCTGGCAGTGTACGTGACCAACAAGGAGAAGGCGCAGAAGTTCTACACCGAGATCCTCGGGTTCGAGCTGGCGCACGACTTGGGACCAGACTTGTGTTTCCTCCGCTCGACCGGCGGCAAGGTCTACATCTACCTTGAGGCCGGCAAGAAACCGGCGGCGGTGTCGGCCGACCACTGCCGCCTCAGCTTCTTCCTGGAGGCGGACGCCAAAGCCGGCGATGTCTATGCTCAATTGAAAGCCAGGGGCGTGCGCCTGCTGCAAGAAGCCCCGGAGCCGGTCTCAGACGACACCGCCTGCTTTCAGTTCCTCGACCCGGACGGCAACATCCTCGAAGTCTCAGCCGGCATCTGAACCCGGGTCAGCCGCGGCCGGCCCCCACGCCTTGACAGCAATAAAGGGACGGTTATCCCGATTCATGCTGCACCGGCCGTTGCTCTACCGGGAGACCTCGGTCTTTGGATTCTACTACGGCGACGAGCCGCGCCACGTCCTGCGCCGCGAGGCGGTGCGAACCCTGTTCCGGCAGGTCTCGACCGGAATGCTGGACGCGGCCACGTCTCCGCTGACCGCGGAAGAGCTGGGTGCGAGTGCCGAGCCCTTGCGGACCAAGCTGCTCCCCTTGCTGGCCCGGCTTCGGATGCTTTCGGCGGACGACGCGGAAGTCACGCGTCTCGCAGGGCTGCATATCCAGGAAGGCGTCATGCCTGCAGCCGAGGCGACGGTTGCCCGCCATGCCGCTCATGCGATGGTCCGGCGTGCCGCCGTCATCGTGTCACCAAAGCACAAACACCTTGCCAACGTCTGGGTCGAGCGCAGGCTGGATGCAGTCGACCTGCGCGAGAGCTACCCGCTCGTGCGTATCCGAACACCGGAAACCGTGGTGGTAATATATGAAGACTGAGGGCTTGGACTGGACAGACTCGCTGCACAAACGACTAGCTGGTGAATCACGGGGACAGGTTTGATGTCAAGCCGTGCGTTAGTTGACCTCTCCTGCGGCCGGGCCGGCGGTCGCGTCGCCCCGACCTTGGCTGTCCCGTCTCTCTCGGCAGGCATAATACGCAATTATCAGCCATGCTGTCTTTGCTCCGGCTTGTGCTTCCATGGTCCCTTGGGGCCAGGCTTCTGTGGGCGGAGGCTTCTGCCGACTGTCTGTTCTGCGCGAGTGATGAACTCCTCTGA
>CAZQFS010000071.1:0-14766 GCA_964592755.1 uncultured bacterium
TACACGCGGGAATCGGGTTCGACAGGCTAACCCATTACAGCACAACAGCTTAGCCACAAAGGAAGTGCCGAACCAGGGCGGCAGAACAGGCTAGGGCGCAGTAATCGGTCAGATTGTGCCCAGTGGCCTACTCACTGGGCAGCCCAATCGGCAGGTGAGACGGTGCGAGCCTCCTGGTTCACCCATTGGTTGGAAGTCCCCTGCATCTGTTGACCAGGCCGCTGACGGGGGCCACGGTCAGTTAGGCTCAAGCGCCAGGGAGCTCGTTGCTGATGAAACGTCAACAGCAGACCCGCAACCTTATCTGCGGGTTGGGGCAATGCGCGCGCTTGACAGCCGGACTGAGGCTGCTAGAATCCCCTCCGAAACCATGAAGACAATCAGGAGGACTGATGCCGCTACCTAAGCGACGGCACTCCCGGCAGCGCGGCCGCAAGCGTCGGACACACTGGAAGCTGACCGCGCCGACCGTGCTCGACTGCCCGCATTGCCACGAGCCTAAGCTGCCTCATCGCGTCTGCCCCCACTGCGGGTACTACGCGGGCAAGGAAGTCGTCTTCATCGAGAAAGAGAAGGAGAAACGCTAGCCCTTCTCTGCCCGTGGCCGACCTGTTCTGACCTGCCGTTCTGACAATGAAGATAGCGCTCGATGCGATGGGTTCGGACAGCGCCCCTCAGGCCGAGCTTGAGGGCGTGGCCCTAACCCTGCAGCAGGTTCCCGACCTTGAGGTCGTACTCGTGGGTAAGCCGGAGATTATCAGCTCGTTGAGGAAACACCGGCCCGAGCGTCTGGAACTCGTGCCCGCGACCGAAGCCGTGGGCATGCACGAGTCACCGTCCGAGGCGGTGAAACGGAAACGGGATTCGTCGATTGCGGTCTGTATGAACCTGCTCAAGGAAAACAGGGTCAGCGCCGTGGTCAGCGCCGGAAACACCGGTGCGGTGATGGCCTTTGCCCTGACGACCCTGGGTGCGATTCCAGGTGTCTACCGCCCGACGCTCGGCGTGCTGTTTCCTACTCTAAAGGGGAGCACGCTGGTACTCGATGTCGGTGCGAACGTCGACTGCAAGCCGGTCCAGCTCTTTCAGTTCGGGGTCATTGGCAGCACTGCCGCCAGCTATATGTTCCGCAAGGCAAACCCGACTGTCGGGCTGCTCAATATCGGCCGGGAGGACAGCAAGGGTAACGAGGCCGCACTGGCAGCGTATCGGATGCTGAAAGAGAGCGAGCTGAACTTCGTCGGCAATGTTGAGGGTAACGCAGTGCTCGACGGCTCGGTTGATGTCGTGGTCTGCGATGGATTCGTCGGCAATGTTGTCCTCAAGTACGGCGAGGAGCTGGGGGAGGTGCTTTCCCGGCTGCTGGTCGAGTACCTTGAGTCTGAATCCAAGTACCGTCTGCGTCGGTGGTTCTCCAAGCCGGTGCTCCATGAGTTCATTGACCGGATGGACTATGAGGAGCACGGCGGCGCGCTGATGCTCGGTGTCAACGGCACGGTCGTGGCCGCGCACGGTCGGTCGAGTCCGCGTGCCATCCTGAATGCTCTGCGTTCGGCAATGCAGGCAGCGGACGGTCGTTTGGCCGAGCACATCAAGAACCGGTTCGCCCAGTTGCCGCAGGATTGATGTGGGCAGGGGAAACGGCGCGGCGAGGAGCGGAATGAAGCGGCTCGGCCCGTGCCTGGTGCTTGGCCTGCTGGCATGTAACATGTCGCCGGTCGGCTTCGACGGACTGCGTGGCCGTGTCCCAGCGGCGACGCCTGAGTCGTTGAGTCCGGACAGCCTGGTCGGGTTCGCGCGGCTGGTGCCGCTGAACTCAGGGGAGCGAATGTACGTCGGAGAGGACAGTCTTTATCGGTCGCGGGCGCTGTGTCGGTTTGCGCTGCCCGAGACGCTCACCCTGTCTTCGGTTGCGGCTGTCCGGCTTGTTCTTCATCCAGAGGACAGCGCTGCCCGCATGGCTTTCGTCTGTCGGCCGTGTTCAACCGAATGGGATTCGAGCGCCGCGACCTGGCGCATGGCCGACGAGGCGAACCACTGGTACACGCCAGGTGGAGATATTTGGCCGGTGGACGTTGCCACCGGGACTCTGCAGGGTGACAGCGTGGTCGTTGACCTGCGCTACCGGGACCTGGACGAACCGGTGCGCGAAGCGGTGCGTCGGAACGGTATTTTCATTTTGTCGCAGAACGACACCGGGAGCGTCGCAATCTGGTCGGCTGGTGCAAGCGCCACGCTGAAGCCGCGGGTCCGTGTGGTCTATTCAGACGGCACGACGAAAGTTTTTGACGCCACGACCTCCACCACCCTGACCGATACCTTACCGCGCACGGTCAATCCGCTTGAGTTGCAGGTCGGTGCTGGTGTCGCTTTCCGCACGTGGCTGCGGTTCCGACTCGACTCGATTCCTGCGGAGGCGACGATTGCCCGGGCCGAGTTGCGAGTCTGGCCTGAGCCGCGCTGCGTGCGTCAGGAGTCTGTTGCCCTGTCGGTGCGCCGGCTGACCGAGTCCTTTGCTGCCAAAGGCGTGTACGCTCAGTTCGATGCCCTGCCGACCGCGAGCCGATACTACCGTCCGGGCCGTGACACGATGCTCAGCTTCGACATCCGGGGTCTGGTTCAGTACTGGACCAGCCGGCGCGACTCGCTGGGGCGGGATACCGCCAACTTCGGTCTGTTCATCATGGCCGAGCCGGAATGGGCACGGCCGTTCCGTATTCGGGTCGCGCGGTCAGGCGCGCGTGCGCCCCGGCTGGACGTGGAGTTCGTGATGCCACCAAGGGACCGTTTCCAGTGAGCCGACTGATTCTCCTGTTCGCGCTTGCGGTCGGACTCTCTGTCGGGCAGTCTTTCTTCAGCGTAGGTGGTCTGGGTGAGCCGGTCGGCCCAAGTGATGCCCGCGGCGTCGGGCTTGGCATGACTGCCGCGCTTTCAGTCGCCAACCCTGGTTTTCCCGTGCAGCTCAGCCAGACGTCGGTTGCGGTCTCGGGTCTGGCCGGAGCCGTGCTCGGCTCTCAGTCGGCCGCGAGCCGGTTTGTCGCTCGGGTGAGGCCGGCATCGATTTGCGCTGCTGTGCCCTTGCCGCTGCGTGTGCGACTCCAGGTGGGTGTTGACAGTCGATTCAGTCAGGATTTTGACGTCTGGTCCGATTCGCTGGCCGATACCGCGTACCGCCGCCACGTCACGGGACGAGGGGGGATTCACGAGCTGCGTGCAGGCATTGCTTGGGCCCTGTTTGACCGTGTGGGCCTGGGCATGGCGGTCGGTCGCGTCGTGGGTGGTTCACGCGAGCACTGGCAGTTCGAATCGGGTGAAGGCGCATACGTCGTGACCGATACGATAGAGGTGGACTATTCGGCCAACACGGTGTTGCTGGGCGCGGCGGCAGAGCTCGGCCGGTTGTCGCTCGGTGCTGCCTACGAGCCGGGATTCACGATGAGCGCCGAGAGGATGCTGCGCGTGCATGGTGTTGTCGGCGACTCCCTGCGGCGTTATCGCATCTTTCTGCCCGGCTCGGTCCGGCTGGGTGTCGGCCTGTCGCCGGCGTCCGGTATCGAACTTAGCGGCGGAGTTGATTTCCGTCCCTGGGCCGGAGCGGCAATTGACGGCCGTCCGGCGTGCTACCGCGACGTCGTGCGGATATCGGCTGGTGCCGAGTATGAGCTTGCGCCCGGCCACCCGCTGCGGCTCGGCTACTCACATCAGGACTGGTACTTCGAGTCCGCCCGGTCAGAGTCCCTGCCGATTGGGGAAAACGGATTCCATGCCGGCACGAGTATCCCGATTCCCAGGTTCGGCTCGCTCGACTTCGGTGCGGCCCTGTTCCTGCGCCGCGCCGGAGACCTGCGTGAGGCCGCGGGACAACTGACCGTCACGCTTGCGTACGGCGAAGCCTGGACCAGACGGACCCGGCGCTGGGGCTACTGACCCGGACCCAGATTCTTCTCTGTCGGCTGCTTTCCTTGCGCGCGGCTGTCTCATCAGGTAGAATATAGGAGTCGGAACGGCCCGGAATCCAGGCTCTGCTTGAGTATGCCGGGCCGCGACAGGAGGGAACGTGCCGCTTCTAGTTCTGTTTGCCACCATTGCCGCAGCCTGGCCCGGAGCGAGTCCCTTGCTGGACGTGGGCGGGCCAGACGGTTTCGGCTACGTGTTCGAGACGACCCAGGACCACGGTGATACGATTTCGTTCGCCTGGCTCGACCCGTCCGGACACGCCGTCCTGGTCGACTGGCATCCGAACGGGGACGACGGCTGGACCGCGGTCGGACTGCCTTTCAGATTCCCGTTCTACGGTGACACACTTGACTCGATAATCGTCTGTTCCAACGGTTTCCTCCAGTACCCGACGAACTCGACAAGCCGAGCAAACCAACCGCTACCCGTGCCTGCGCTCAGGCACCTGATTGCCCTGTTCTGGGATGACCTGAATCCAGGCCAGTCAGGCTCGGTCCGGAAGCACGACGACCCCGAAGCCGGACTTTCGGTTATCACCTGGCTCGACGTGGTACGTCACAATACTGACGAAACCCTCTCCGCGCAGGTCGTTTTGTATGCCGAGGGCCGGATTCGGCTCAACTTCCTCAGAGTACCGGGATGCGCGACTTCAAGCACGGTCGGGATTCAGGGGCATGCAGGAGACCATGGCCAGTTTCTGCAGTATGTTAGCGACGGAGTTCCGGCCCGCCACGTGCCGGTGGACCTTACTTCAGTTGTCTTCTACGTTCGGCATCTGGACCACGATGTCGGAGTGGTACGTTCGGACTCACCCGAGCCCTGGGTTCCAACGGGAGCTCAGTGCCCGGTCAACGCGCTGGTTCGCAACTACGGCTCCTCAGTTGAGTCATTCCCCGTATCAGCCCGGCTTTTGCGGGCGCAATACCCGTTCGACACGGTCTTCTCGTCCTCGGTCACGGTCAGCGGGCTTGGGCCGCGCGATTCGGTTCACTGCTATTTCGGGGACTGGCTGGTTCCGCAGACGCCCGACTCCTGGCAAGTGGTGTTTGCCTCTGGTCTGGAGTGCGACAGTTTCCGACGGAACGACACCTGCCGTGGACTGACCAGTTCGGTGCCTCCTCGCCTGGGTACGATTCTCTGCTCGCGGGACTTCCCGGACCTGGGCGACGGCCTTAACCTGACCGGTGTCACCTACTGCCCGGACTCTGACCGGTTCTATCTGAATGCGATTGACCCGAATCGGGTGTTCAGCCTTTCGGCCGGCAGCCTCGAGAACGGGCTCCGCCTTGAAACCTTTGAGCTGCAGTCGTTCTTTGGAGATGACCTGCTCTGGGGTACGGCCTGGGACCGGCTCAGTCACAGTTTCTGGCTTGGTCACGTGCCAAACTCCGGGCCAGGTTGTATCCTGGCCCGCTATGCGGCAGACGGGAGCTTTGCCGGTGACACCTGGAACCTGGCTGCGGTGGAGCCCGGCATCTGGTTCGCGGGTATCGATATCGGTCCCCAGGGCCGATGCCACGCGGTCGCGGTCGGAGGAGAGAACCGCATCTACGAACTTGACCTCGGACGCAGGCAGGTTGTTGCGTATCTGCCCGGTGCACTGGCGTCGTACCGGGCGTGCAGCTTTGTCGGCGACGAAGCGTGCTTCATTATCTCCGGAGGGTGGAACCAGAATGCCCTGCTACGACTGAGCCGGACCGGCAGCGTGCTGGAGTCCAGCCAGCTTGTCGGGCTCGCCGACTTCGCTCTGTTCCGCCACGACGACATGCCGGCTGAGTCGCTGGTTTGGGGCATTGCGACGACCAGTTCAGAGATGAACACGGTCCACTTTGTCTCGCTGGGCCGGGTCTGGGCGAACGTCGGGATGGGTGAACGCGCAGAACCCGCTTCGGGCAGTACCGGGCTGATGGTTCTTCGGCCGAACCCGGCGCGCAGGGTCGTGTCCGTGACCCTTGGCCGGCCGGTCGAACCGGGAGTGCGGCTTGACGTCTGTGACCTGAGCGGACGAGTTGTCCGGAGCGAACCTGTTGCCGGGAGGACCCGGCTCAAGCTCCAACTGCAAGACCAGTCGGGCAGTGACCTGGCCCCAGGCGTCTACATCATTGCGTGCCGCGACCGGGCCGGCAGCCTGAGGCAGAAGTTCGTCGTTTCCGGCTGGTAGCCGGCAGCAGGTCTAATCAGGACTCCCCCAATCCGACATTGAGCCGCGAAAGCCACGAAGGAATGGGTGCACTTCGGGCTTCTGACCCTCTGCTCGGACTTCGTGGCAGTCAACTTCGGGATTGGGGGACGCGGTCGCGCTTGACATCATGGGCAGGTGCGTAGAATGATACTCAGGCCCGGCCGTGTGCGTCGGTCGTCTTTGAGCCACGGCTCGGGGCAGAGTCGCAAACCGGCAGATTCCAACCAACAGGAGGAAATACTTGATAAGAGCACTGACGGCACTCGCCGTGCTGCTTCTGCTGCCTGGCTGCGGCGGTCAGAAGCCGGTGCAACCGGCCAAGCCGGCCTCAGAAGTGGCAGCCAAAGCGCCCGAAACGACCGCGACCTCTACCGCACCGGCGCCTGAGGAGTCTCCGGCACCGGAGCAGGCCGCGTCCACAGAAGTGAAAGGCATGCTCAAGGACCAGCTCGACGCCAGCAAACTGCCCGAGAACCTGTTCGTCACGATCAAGGTGAAGGACTACGGCACAATGAAGGTCAGGTTCTACACCAAAGAGGCGCCCAAGAACGTCGCCAACGTTGCCAACCTGGCCATCAAGGGGTTCTACAACGGGCTCACGTTCCATCGTATCATCCCGGGTTTTGTGGTGCAGGGCGGAGACCCCAAGGGTGACGGCACCGGCGGACCCGGCTATACGATTCCGGCGGAGATCAAGATGCAGCACACCAAAGGGGCTATGGCCATGGCCCGGACCGGAGACCAGTACAACCCGAAGCGGGAGTCTTCCGGCAGCCAGTTCTACCTCTGTCTCCAGCCTCTGCCACAACTTGACGCCGGCGGCTACACCGTCATCGGTCAGCTCGTGGAAGGGATGGACGTGCTCGACAAACTCGGGCAGGTGCAGACCGGCGCGATGGACCGACCGGTCAAGCCGGTCGTGATGGAGCAGGTGTTCGTTACGACCAGGTAGCCTGTTCTCTGTTCCGCCAGCGGCCGGAGGTCACGTGGCCTCCGGCCGCTCTGGCGTGCTGGCGAGTCGCGCTCGGAGCCGGTGCGGCTTGATTACTCCGTGCTCGGTGATGAAGGCGGTAATCAGCCGGGCCGGAGTGATGTCGAACGCCGGATTGAAAACCGGCACGTCCGGCCGCGCAGCGCGGCAGCCCTGGAAGGTGCGCACTTCCTCGGCGTCGCGTTCCTCAACCGGGATGCGGGCGCTGTCCGGGCATTCAGGGTCAAAGGTCGAGCTCGGTGCGACCACGTAGAAGGGGCGACGGGCAGCACGGGCCAGGAAAGCGAGCATCCTTGTGCCGACCTTGTTCGCGGTGTCGCCGTTGGCCGCAATCCGGTCAGCACCGACAAGGACCAGGTCGCACCGGCCAATGACGGTGGCCGCGGCGCTGTCAACAATCAGGGTCATCGGCACCCGGGCAAGCGTCAGCTCAAGAGTCGTCAGACGACTGCCCTGAAGCAGGGGTCTTGTTTCACAGACGTAGACGTGTACGTTCCTGCCGGCAATGTGGGCCTGGAGGACCACGCCCAATGCCGTGCCCAGACCGGGCGCAGCCAGTGTGCCGGTGTTGCAGATGGTGAGTACGTTTGCCCGTTCAGGGACCAGGCTCAGTCCGTGGCGGGCAATTGCCCGGGAGCAGGCCTTCTCTTCGGTTTCGAGCGCCCGTGCCTCGGCCAGCACGGCCTGACGCAGTCGAGTTGCGTTCAGCTCAGGCCGGTCCACGGGCCGGGCAACCCGGGCAACCGCGTGACTCAGATTCACCGCGGTCGGCCGTGCCTGGGCAAGCAGGTCGCGGGCCCGGCGCAGTCCTCGCCGAAGGTGTGCGTCCGGAAGCCGACGTGCCTCCAGGGCAAGGCCGTACCCGGCAGCAACGCCGATGGCCGGTGCGCCGCGCACTGCCAGACGCCTTATGATGGCGGCCACAGAGCGTGCGGACCGCGGATACAGGTACCGCACCTGCTGCGGCAGCCGGGTCTGGTCGAGAATGCTCAGGCGGCCCTGAACCCAGGTGACCGCGGCGAGCTTACCCTTTTCGGCGGACAGCATCCTTGAGCGTCTTGCCGGGCCGGAAGACCGCGCGCCGAACCGCAGGAATCGGTATCGCCTCGCCGGTCTGAGGATTTCGGCCGGTGCGTGCCCTGGCCCGGCGCACGGTAAAGGTGCCGAACCCGACCAGCGCGACGCGGCCGCCTTTCTTCAGTTCGGCCGTAATCGAATCGAGCGCGGCGTCAAGCGCCAGATACGCCTGTTTGATGGTGACGCCGGCCTGCTGTGCTATCCTGCTGACCAACTGCTCTTTGGTCATCGTATCCTCCTCCGGTTCTGCTCATGCTTCATCAGGAATGCTGCGGTCGCTCGTCCTGCCGCGGTCGGACGAAGAGACGGTAGAAGTTCCCCAGCAACGTCTCCCCATCGGGGCCGGACCGCTCGGGGTGGAACTGAACTCCGAGCAGCGGTCGGGTCGGATGCTGGATTGCCTCGACAGGACACGACGCCGAATGGGCAAGTACGCGCCATCCGGCCCGCTCAATCGCGCAGTAGTCGACGTACTCACGGTGGCTCTCGGTCATCTCAAACTCCTCTCCCAGGCCGGAGAACAGCGGCGTCGGCTCGTCGACCGCAATGGTCTCGGGCCGCTCGACCAGTTCGCCGGAGAGCACTCCAGCTCCGTGGGCCCGCGCGAGCAACTGGTGACCGAAGCAGATGCCCAGCGTCGGGACATTGAGGCCCTTGACGAACTCGGTCAGGGCGGGCGTCGGGGCTTCTTTCGACAACAGCCATTGCGAGCCGGAGATGACCACGGCAGAGAAGCTCTCCAGACGGTAGCCCGGTCCACACGCGTCCCAGGGTACTTCGTACGGCTCCGAGTAGCGGGCCGCCAGCTCCAGGTAGCGGCCGATTTTCTCTCGGGCCCGCTCGCGGTAGCAGTTGACGATGAGGGTTTTCACAGGTCTCCTGCCGGCTCGTCCGGCTTGTGTCGCCGGCAGATATGGGCGTAGACGTCGTGGTGGTGAATCGACTCAAAGCTCTCTACCGTAACCTCAAAGCCGCGCACCAGCGGATGTCTCTCAAGACGGGCAGCGACCTTGCGCACCACGTCCTCGACCAGTGCCGGGTTTTCGTATGCCCGGGTGGTGAGGTGCTGTTCGTCTTCGCGCTGGAGCAGGGAGTAGACCTCACTTGAGCCGCAGTCCTCAACCAGGTCAATCAGGTCCTCCAGCCACAGAAAGCCCTTTGACTCGACCTCGGCGCGAATCTCGGCCCGCTGGTTGTGGGCGGCGACGCCGACCAGCTCTTTGGAGCAGGGGCAGAGCGTCGCCACCGGTACCGCGGCGCCCAATCGGAGCCGGAACCGTTCCCGAAGCTCGGCCGCAAACCAGCAGCGGTAGTCCATCAGCCCGCTGGAACCGGAGACCGGCGCCGACTTCTCGACGAAGTACGGAAACTCAATCTCCAGATGGGCCGAACTGGCGCCGAGCCGATGACGCAGCTCGCGCAGAATCTCACCGAGCTTGTGCACGTCAATCTCCCGGTGATAGCGGTTCAGGACTTCGACGAACCGGCCCATGTACGTTCCTCGCTGACGCTCGGCAAGGCTGACCGACATCGAGATGCGGGCCACGGTGTGCTGTCTCCGGTGCGCCTTGTCGAGCAGGACAATCGGATAGGAGAGGCCTCTGACGCCGACCTTGTCAATGGCCACGGCCTGGACACTCGCTCCCGCCCTCACGTCCGGCAAGGCCCTGTCCTCACCTCTCTGTTCCGTTTCCGCTCCTTCCTTACAGCGCTGCGTGTTCCCGGAAGCTGTAGTGGCTGCTTCGGCAGACAATCACGTGGTCGAGCAGCTTGATGCCGAGAATCCTGCCCGCCTCGGCCAGCCGGCGGGTCAGGCGCAGGTCGTCGTCCGAAGGACGCGGGTCATCCGAGGGGTGGTTGTGGCAGACTACGACCGATGCCGCCCGGGCCCGCACCGCCTTCTCAAACACCTCACGGGGATGCGCCAGGGTAGTGTCCAGACACCCGACCGAGACCTCGTCCCGGCCCAGCAGTCGGCTGCGTGAGTCGAGGTAGAGCGCGACAAAGCACTCCTTTTCCCGGAAACCGATCGCGGGCCGGACCAGCCGCGCGACCGCGTCCGGCTCGGTCAGGTCGGCCCGCTCCCGGGCAAGGAGCGTCTCATCACTCCGGCGGGCCAGTTCGAAAGCGGCGACAATCTGGCAGGCCTTGGCCGGGCCGATGCCCGGGACCCGGGTCAGCTCGGCAATCGAGGCCCGACCCACCTCGGCAACCGAGCCGAAGCGCCGCAACAGCTCCTCGGCAATCCGGCGCACCGGCATACCGCCCGTGCCCCGGCTGACGATGACCGCGAGCAACTCGACCTCAGATACGTTCTGCGGCCCGACTTTCATCAGCCGCTCCCGCGGCCGTTCATGCGGCGGGGTGTCTCTCATCGTCGAGGCGGGTGCGGTTTTTGCGGACCTGCCGGTTTCTGGTTCCTTACCTTTGGTTTCCGACTTCATCGGATGCTGAACTCCCAGGCACACCAGTACTCATCCGGATGCTCATCGGGCGGACAGGCAAGACAGCGAGTCTCAATCCTCGGGTCGATGGTTCGGGCAAACCACTCGTACTCCACCAGTCCGACCGGCTTGCAGGGGAAGTCGGCCAGACCCTTGCGCCGGCGAGCCGACTGGACCCGGCAGTCACGCATCCTGAACACGACCCGGCTCTGGCTTTCTTCAATCGTGTCCTGGATATTGATGAAAGCGTAGAGCCGGAAAGAGAGCGCCCGGACCAGTGCCGGTATGCCGCCGTTCGCGGGAATGGCGTGCCGCTCCATGATTCGCTTCGCCTCGATGACCGTGAAACGGCGCCAGGCCTCGATGTCGGCCTTGATGGCCGCCTCCATGCCGTGTGCCTGCTCCACGGCCTGAAACCACAGCCCGTCGTGCGCCAGCCAGTTCTTGGCCGCGTCTTCGATGATACCCTCGAGCGTACTCCGTTCAAGGCCGGCCAACTGGGGGAAACGGTGGTTCGTGCTCATATCGAATCCGATGATATACCCGACCCCGGCCCTGTCAACCAGCGCGAAACGGGAAGCGAAGGCAGAGGAACGACCGGGGTCTGAGCACGCTGCCACCGATGAGCTTCGGCGCGCGGCGGGGTGAAGCAGAGCGTGGTCTCGGCGATGCAGGCGGCGCCGAAGACGCCGACCGCGCCCTCAAGGTGCAGCAGTTCGTGGCCGGCCTGCTGCCCTCCCCATCGCATGATGAAGTAGTCGTGATAGTTCCGGTCCAGGGCCCAGGCGCGGAACTGAACCTGGTCAAGATACAGGGTATCCTCGCCCGTCTCGCCAGATACACAGGCTTCGAACCACAGCTCGCTTTCCCGCCCCATCGGGATGTACGGCCCCTCGCGCCAACGCAGTGTGTCGCTTGCGCCTGAGTACCGCACCTCAGCCATGAAGAGATAGCCGTTCGCACCTCGACTCTGACTCCACTGGACTCTGGTCCGATAATTACACATGTAGACCCCCGGCTCCACTTCCCAGCGCTCTGTTTCGGTCCTGACTGATATGAAGCTGAACGTATCAGGGACGACGGTCGTGCCGGATATGTCCTGGCCTTCCGGGTAGTGCACCGACAGAGTGTAGGTGTCCCGTGGCACGACGAGCAGCGAGTCGGTGATGTAGCGCCCCGCCGAATCGGGCAGCGGCCGCAGCACAATCCGCCCGCCGTTGTGACCAATCTCGACTGCCGCCCCGGCAACGCCCTGCCAGTCGTCGAACTCTGATACCGAGTCTCCGTAGCCACGGGTCATGCCGCACAGGACCCGGGTCGCGTCGCGGTTGGAGCGCAGCAGGCAGTGGACGTTCGGCTCAGGCTTGTACTCCTCGGGCGTGCTTTCGCAGGCCAGAAGAGCCAGTGCGGCAACGAGCAGCGGCCACTTCGTCAGGCGAACCTCGGGATACGTCATTGCCCTCTAGAAGCTCCCTCTCAGCCCGAGGCTCGGTACTGCTACCGGCAGGATGTAGAACGGCTCGCGCACGAGGCGTCCGTTCTCGTCCGGATGGTAGTCGTACCACATCACATTGCGGGCGAAGTAGACGTTGATGACCTGTATGTAGAACGCGCATTCCATCCGGAACATACTGAACGCCTTGTCGAAGCCGATGTCCAGCCGGTGGTAGGGCGGCAGGCGGTAATTGCCGCGTCGGCCGTAGAGCACGTTCCAGGGGTACTCGGGTTGGTACGGGTTCTCCGGGTCCGGCTCGACGAACTGGTACATCCCCACCGGCCCGGTGTAAGGGAACCCGGTCCGCAGCAGCCACTGCAGGTTCATGGTCCAGCGCCGGCCCAGAGGTACGCTCCACGCCACGTTGAAGTTGTGCCGCGCGTCGAAGACCGGGAAGAAGCTCGTCGAGTCAAAGGTCCGACGCGTGACCGAAAGGCCGTAGCCGAACCAGCTCCCTTTGCGCCGCAGCAGCAGCTCCAGGCCCGACGCCCAGCCGGTGCCGGTGCTGAACCTGACCGAGTCGTTCTCCTCATCGCCGAACAGGCCGGGCAGGTCGGACCTGGTCTCGAGCAGGTTGCCCATGTTCTTGTAGTACGCCTCGGCGGTGAACTGCACGTCGGATGCGAACCACTTTTCGGCCCCGGCGAGCACGTGGTCTGCCCAGACCGGGGCGTACTGCGTGTCCGCCGGTATCCACTGCTGGAAGAAAGTAGCAGGCAGCTTGGCGGTAAACTCGTCGCGGGGGAACGGAATGGAAAGATACTGGTAGTACCGACCCAGCCCGGCGGTGAGCGCCAGGTCTTTGTGCAGGAAGTACTTGGCCGACAGCCGCGGCGAGACGCGCAGGTAGCTGCCGCCGGTGAAGTACTCGGCACGGACGCCCGGATTGACGACCCATTTCTCATTCGGCTGCCACTTGTCACCGACGTGCGCCGCGACGTATCCGGCCCGCGAGCCCATGTTCCACAGCTGCACCGTATCGACCTTCAGGTAGTTGGCGATGTTGAGGTACTTGGCCTCGATGCCGGTCTTGAGTGTATGGCCGGAGTCGGCAAACCAGGTCAGGTCCTCTTTCAGCCCGTAGTCGTAGATGGTCATGCGCAGGTTCGCGCGGCTGGTGTCGCCGAAGTAGCGGTCCTCGACACTCATGCCCACGCGGTTGCGGCCGTGCGCGAGCAGCGAGGAAAGCAGCAGTCGCGGCGAGAACATGTGCCGTTCCTTCAGCGCGAGCGTGTAGTTCCCCCAGCGGAAGTCGAGCTTCGTCGTCGAGTCGTTGATGTAGATGATGTCGTCGCCGGAGTAGCCGCTCAGGGTCACCCGGTCGCGCTCAGACAGGTCGAAGCCGGCCTTGGCCGCGAGGTCGTAGAAGTAGTAGGGGAGGTAGACGTTGTTCAGCGAGTCGTTGATGACCTTGTCGAGCACCCATGTGACTCCGTCGATGTACGTCCTCCGGCCCGAAACGAGAAACGAGCCCCGGGGAAGCGGGCCTTCGAAAGTCAGCTTCGAGGTCAGAAGACCCACGTCCCACCTGCCGGCATACTGCTCGCTGTTGCCCTGCTTCATCTCCACGTCGAGCACCGAGGAAACCGCATTGCCGTACTCGGCCGGGAATGCCCCGGCCTTGAGCTCGGCCCCGGCCAGCGCGTCCATGCTGAACGTGGAAAAGAGCCCGCCCAGGTGGTACGGATTGTACACCGGCACGCCGTCGAGCAGAACAAGGTTCTGGTCCGGGCTGCCGCCGCGCACGTACAGGGCACTGGCGAAATCGCTCAGGCACATCACTCCGGGCAGCATCTGCAGCGACCGGAACAGGTCCTGCTCGATGAACCCGGGCACAATCTTCAGGTCACGGATGTCAAGCCGCTTCACGCCGATGTCCACCTCGCGCCTGAACCGCTGCCGCTCAGCCGACGCGGTCACGCCCTTCATCGGAATCGCCTCGACCGACAGCCGTGCGTCCAGCCGGGTCGGACGCTCGGGTTTGAGGGCGACGACTCGCTCCAGCTCCTTGTACCCGACGAGGGAGAAGACGACGGTCTGCTCTCCTGCGGGCAGACCACTCAGAACATAGTAGCCGGTCTTGTCCGTGGCCGTACCGGCAGAGCGGTCCTTCAGGTAGACCGACACATACGAAAGCGGCTCACCATTCGCCGCTTCGCGCACGAACCCGCTCACCGTGGCAGCCTGCACTGCGGCAAGCGTGCCGGCCAGCAAGACGACACAGCGGAGCAGAATCAACGTCGTTGATTATTGCCCACATCCGGCCCATGTCAAAACCTGCATCTCGGCATCATCCTGCCTGTCGCCCGACCATCAAGGACGGACGGTCTTCAGTTTCAGTCGCGGCGGGCGGTCGTTCACCACAAAGGCACCAAGACACCAAGCTGGTCCGGTCGGAGCCGGAGTCTCTTCGTGGCTTCGTGTCTTCGTGGTTGAGTCCGTGCCTGGTGGGCGGTCGCTCACCACAAAGGCACCAAGACACCAAGCTGGTCCGGTCGGAGCCGGAGTCTCTTCGTGGCTTTGTGCCTTCGTGGTTGAGTCCGTGCATGGTGGGCGGTCGCTCAACACAAAGGCACCAAGACACCAAGCTGGTCCGGAGGGAGCCGGAGTCTCTTCGTGG
>CAZQFS010000072.1:0-14726 GCA_964592755.1 uncultured bacterium
CCGAATCCCATACGAGCTCAGTCGCCCAGAGCAGCGGAATCATCTTCAGCCGCTCGTGCGCAGCACCATCTATCACCAGCACCGAATCAATGTAGTCGTTGAAAACGGACGCATAGGCTTTGTTGCTGGTCGCACTGTAAGTGAGACGAAACGCCCGACCGTCGACGAAGATCATCGAGATGAGCTGGTTCCGGGAGCACGATATCGCGAAGACGACTCCGTTCTCGCTGGCTGCGTAGATGACGTCGCTAGCGCTGTTGTAGCAGAGGCTCCCGACCCACGTATTGAAGACATTGATACTATCCTCAACGTAGGGCTGGCTCCGCCCCGCGCTCGCCGCAAGGCCGAGCAGGACAGCGACAGCGGTCAATCTGGACTGCATTTGGTCTAGTCCAACGCCATGATTCTAGCCCCCTCACCCGTCCCGTCAAGCACAGGAGATGGCGGTTGCCGCCGCCTCGTCGGCGTCGTGCCCGGGCCCGTCATAGCGACTGGCCCATTGATAGCCATGGGCGAGTGCTGCCAAGACCAGCAGCACAACCAAGACCCTTGTTCCGAACATACTTACCTCCTGTGCGTTTGGTGCGGCCCGCCTCTTGGCGTGGCCGCGTTCTTCTTGCTACCTGAGCTTCATCAGCCTCCTGCGTTGGCCTCTCTCCACCGAGCACCGTGTAGATACCGGGCGCCAGGGCACGCAGGTCGTTGCGTCCCGGTCTTAACTGCGCGACCTCTCGGCCGCAGATATCCAGCAGAACTCCATTCTCCCGCCATGGCCAGTCGAGCGCGTTTCGAGTCACCGTCGCCCTTGGCCATCGGCTCAGCTCTACGTCCCTTGGACGCTCGCTCAGGGCAGTGCTCGTGTCTCGAACGATGTAGACAACATTGTCCATGAAGTCAGTGATATAGACCCTACTGCTGGTGCGGTTCCAGCAGATGGTCCCCGGTGACCGCCCCAGCGGAATGGTTTTGATGACCGTGTCGGCACGAGCGTCAATGACGTCTACCTTGCGGGCATTGACGTTGGTGCAGTAGACGCGTCCATTGCTCAAGTCCGTCGCCAAGCTCATCCATCCGCCTCCAACAACAAGGGAGTCGATGACACGGTTACTATCACAGTCGACTACACGAATGACCCCCCCCGGCAGCAAACATCTTGTTCGGGAACGGCGCGGCGCTCAGACTGCCCGCGTAGCCTGGCAGAATAGCGACAACGGAATCGCCAGTCGGTGTCAGGACACCTACCGAGTGACGGGCCCCAAGATAGACGAGGTCGTTCACTGGGCTGCGGCACCAAACCGTCCCCCCCCCCTGCGTGCGCTCGACGACCTGGTCCGTGACGCAGTCGATCACCCTGATTGTGTCAGCCCCGCACGAGAACACTCTATTGGTCGTAGGATGCCAGAGCAGCCGTCCGACGTCGCGAGCCGGAACGTGGCGCAGGACCGTATCTGCGCCCGCGTCCAGCACCGTGATGCGGTAGACCGGGTCGTCGTTGCAGGAGATGTACAGCTTGTTCATGCTGGTGTTCATGACCATGTGGCCGGGGCGGTAGGGAATCGTAAGGACCTTGAGGACCGTGTCGGCGACGGCGTCAATGACGGCCAACTGGTCGTCGTTCTCGCCCCCGGTGCAGTAGAGCTTACTCTCATCCGCGTTGAGGCAGAGGAATCCTGGATAGTCGAAGACCGGGATGGTGGTCAGGACCTCATTTGTCGCGCCCGAGATGACCGTGACGCTGGCGTCCTGGGAGTTCGAGCAGTAGACCTTGTTCCACACCCGGCTCCAGACCAATTCGACCGGCGTGTCGCCGGTCGGGACTATGGCCTCCAAATACTGGCCCCGGCTTACGCGCGCACCCGCGAGGGTGACGAGAACCAGCGCTGCACAGAATCGTCGGTTCACTGGCGTTGCCTCACGAACAGCCTAGTCCAAACCCGCCGCAGGTCAACTGCCCGCATTGCTTCACCTGGCCCTCACGACCCTCCTCATTTCCTCGCTGCCTGGCGTTCTTGTTACGTGGAGTAACTCAGGGGACATGATGCGCGATTATCAGTTATGCTGTCTTTGCTCCGACTTGTGCTTCCATAGTCCCTCGGGGCCAGGCTTCTGTGGGTGGAGGCATCTGTCGACTGTCTGTTCTGCGCGGGTGATGAACTCCGCTGAGCCCGAGGGACGACCGGTCGGGTTATGCCGGCGTAGGGCTCGCAGCTCTGAAGGCTTGAGCCCTTGGGCCAGGAGTTCAGACCAGTCTCTTGGCCGCTCCGGCAGCGGCTTCACTCTTACCGGTCAGACTTCCATTCTCTGTCGGTCACATCACTCGCGCATCAGTTACGGATAGCCTGGTCGTCGTCTTCCTGCTGGAAGAATACAACTGCCGGTGCGTGCCGCGTTGGGAGACATGATGTGGCACCAGGCGAACGACCACTCGGGCCAATGAGCACACCAGGCAAGAGCCAAACCGGGCCCGAGTCGACAAGAATCCAGCGCCATGTCACCGAATCATGCGGTGACCAGCCTTCGTCATCTGACGAGTACGAGTTTGCGGCGGACCGGACCGGCTGCAGAGTGGCAGAGGAGGAACTTGACGCCGGGGGAAAGGGCAAGCTCGAGTCGTGCGTGCGGTCCAAAGAGACGCCGGTGTAGCTCGCATCTGCCTGTGGCGTCAAGAACCTGGACGCTTGTTGCGCCTTTGGTCTCAATCACGATGCCGGCTAGAGTCTGGAAGCACCGGAGCCGTGGCAGGGGAGTCTGACGGTGGTCGGCCAGGGGTGTGGCGATGCCGCAACTGCCCAGGTACGGACGGTAGTCAGGGCCGGTGACCGTGACCAGGAGCTCGCCGGGCGTGCGGGGGTGGATGTTGATCGAGCCGCTGTCCTGAATCCATCTTCGTTCGTAGACTTCGTCTCCCTGCCACAGGCAGACGCAGGCCCGGGCAGACATTCCGCCGGAACGCACCTGAATGGGGAAGTCCTGCCGGCCGGTGTCGAGCGCGAACGGATGGCTGACTTCGAGCGTTCGGGCCGTGTCTTTCCAGCAGGGCAGGCTCGGCTCGCCGAGCAGGTGCCAGACATAGAGGGTCTGACGCCAGTACCGGTCGTTTCGCGCCAGGGGCACGAACACGTCTTTCGCGCCGGCAAAGTTCCGGCCGACCTCGCGGCAGGTATCAGAGGAGAAGAAGCGGTTGAGGAAGAAGCGGCCTAGCAGCTCGCTGCGGCCTAGCCAGCCGGCGCGCGAGTTGGCAAGGACGGCAACACTGCCGGCGTCCGGCCGGGCAAGCAGGGCCGTACCGATGCTCGGCCGGTCGGTCGCACCGGCCTGGGAGCCGACGGTGAGGAACAGGTTTGCCCGGTGTGCGTTCTGCAGGCTGGCAACGTCGGTCAGGTCGAGAACAAGCTGTGTGCCAACGAGCAGCATGGTGCCATCAGAGTGGCCGACGTGGGAGACGAATTGGAATCCGGCGTTGATTGAGTCGGGGAGTTCCCGGCGTGACGGTGGACTCGACAGCCGGCCGAGGAACCAGTTGGGAGGCAGGGTCAGGTTGACTGAGTCGCCGGCCAGGAGCAGCTTCCGAAGATAGTCCGGATTCGGGCCGAGTTCGAACTCAAGCCACTTGCGAACCAAGGCTCGGGCTGTGGATGTGTCGGTCACGATTGCGCGGCCGACGTTGATATCGGAGAGCATGTCCACGCTGTCGGCTTCCTCGCCGAACACGTTGTTCTGATTGGCGTCCCAGTCACGGTCGAGGTCGGAGAAGTAAAGGTCACATGGTGAGAACTCGGTGATGTTGCCCGGGGTTGCTGCCAGGCGAATGGGCACGCCCGCCGTGTCACCGGCCAGCAGCAGCCACTTCGTGCTCAGGCTGTCGTGCCAGCGGCGGACGAAGTTGCGCAGTCTTTCGGCAGGGTCCCGCCCTGGAGTCCGGGTCAGGATGGTCTCGGTCGGGACCAGCTCGGTCCAGAGGCCTTTGCGTGTTTTCCAGTGGACGAAGTCGCTGAAGGCGGGCGCGAGTCGGCCTGGAGTCACGACCAAGTAGTCAACAGATGGATGTGATGCGGTCAGGCAGACGAGCAGAATCCAGGTCACGGCTTCGCCACAGGACATTATCGGCCGTCAGGCCGATCTGTCAAGGCGCAGTCCCGACTAGTCGTAACGCCGGACGAAGACCCGGCTCGCGATTCGGCCCACGTAGGTCTGAAGCCGCTCGGCGAGTCTCTGCTGATAGAGATAGTTGCGGATGCCGTCCTGCATCTCAAGGTAGGTCAGGTATCTTTCCGGCTGTCGGGCGAGGACTTTGATGATGTGAAAGCCGTGGTCGGAGAGGACCGGTTCACTGACCTGGCCTGAGTCCAGAGCAGCAACGACTTGGTCGAACGGCGGGGTCAGGCTGGCAACCAGGAACTCACCCAGGTAGCCGCCTGAGTCGGCGGTGACCGGGTCGCCGGAGTGTTTGCGGGCGAGTGAGTCGAATGGCGCGCCGGCCGCTGCCTTGGCCCGAAGCGCTTCTGCCTCACTTCGGGCGCGGGTGGTATCGGCCCGGACAATCGGCACACGGATGAGAATCGAGCTGAAGCGCACCCGGTCCGTGGTTCGGCTCTCGAGGCGCAGCGTGAGATAGCCGTCAAGGGTGCGGAACGGTGGAGAGACCTGACCAGGCTTAAGCTGGTCGAGTACCATTCTGATTTCGGGAGCCAGGCCAGAGAATCTGACCCAGCCCCAGTCTCCGCCTTTGGTTGCGGTTTTCGGGTCTTCCGAGAACGAGCCGGCGACGACGGCAAAGTCGCCGCCGCGGCTGAGCACGTCGAGTACTTCAGCCATTCGGCGCTGGCCCAGCGACTCGCTCCCGGGTGCGGGCGTCACCGGGATAAGGATGTGCGCGAGTCTGACCCGGCCCGGCACAAAGGCAATCGAGTCCCGGTGTTCGTCGTAGAACCGCTCGGCCTCGGTGGGGGAGATGTAGATTTGCGTCAGTCCCTCTCGATCCATGAGCCGGCGCGCGATGAGCTTGCGCCGGGCGTCGTCGGCGTAGCGCTGGCGCAGAGCACGCTCGGTAAGTCCCTCCTGGGCAAGCGCCTCCCTGAACTTGTCCTCGCTACCAAACCGCTCGATAAGAGCCGCGATGCTGGCGGCAACCTCAGCCTGCGCCTCGGCATTGGTAACTTCGATGGTCTCCTTCTTTGCCTGCTCCTGGAGTAGCAGGTCGTCGACCATGCGCTGGAGAACCTCAGTCCGCAAGACAGAGTCATTCCTGGTTGTGTCCGGGTCGGCCAGTCTGAGGAAGTCAACGGCCTGGTCCAACTCGCTGGCGAGAATGACCTGCTCCCCGACCACGGCGGCCACGCGGTCGGCCGTGGTGCCGGCAACTGCCGGTGAAGAAACGAGCAAGCTCGCCAGCAGAACCATGTACCAGGACTGCCCCGTCGTCCGGCAGGTCACCACGTGGCTACTTGCGATCCGGCTCGGCGAAGTAGGCGTCGGGTTTGACTTCAATCTTGGCCCGGGCGCGCAGTTCGGACAGGATGCTGTCAACGAGTGCCTGACTGCGCCGGTAGTTGAGCACGGCTTCGATCTGGTCTTTCGCGTCGGCCAGGCTGGTCTCGGCCTTCACCTTCTTGCGGTCCACGAGCTTGACGACCTGATAGCCTTCCTGGGTCTTTACGACGTCGGAAACCTGACCGGGCGCGAGCGCGAAGATAACCTCGGCAAGGTTCGGGTCACCACCCATGCGCGGGTCGCCAACGTCCCGGGCGAAGTAGCGGGATTCCTGACCGCCTTCGAGGAGCATGTCGCGGGAGCGTTCCTTGGCCAGCTTGGTGAAGTCGGCACCGGCCTTTATGTCGGCGAGGGTCTGGACAGCCAACATCGAGTCGGGGACGATGATGCGCTGAATCTTCACCTCGTAGCTGAACTCGTCTCTGTGCAGGTTGTAGTATGCCATAACGTCGGCCGCGCTGACCCGGGCATCGGCAGTCAGCTCTTCGAGCAGCTCATTGACCAGGTAGTCGTGCTCAAGTCGCTTGAGGTGCCTGATGACCGACGGCTTCTTGTTCAGGCCGCGGCGCAGGGCTTCCTGGTACATCAGAGAATTGGAAACCCACTTGTCCAGGATTTGGCGCAGGTTGTTTTCATCGAACTCGTAACCTTCGGGCGCGAGGCTGTCCAGGTCGGCCTTGGTGAGTTTGTCATCGTTCACGTGGGCGAGCACCGGACCTCCGGAACCGGGCAGGCTCTCCTGCCGGCCGCCGCAGCCTGCGAGTCCTGCGACCGCGAACAGGGTCAGGAGTGTAGCGATGAGCCTGACTGTTCTATGTCTTGCCGACCATCTTGTGAGTTCGGCCTTCTGCATGGTGCCTCCTTGCCCGGGATTTCCGGGCGCGCTGGTAACTCTCATCACTTTCGTGCGTTACGGGGTTTTGTCGGGTTGTCCCGACGCAAGGTCTCGAGTAGCCGTTCGTTGATCCGGATGCTGGCCCGGCCGCGCAGCTCGGCGGTGTACTCCCGGAGCCGGGCTTCGCGTTGTTCGTTCTGGAGCCTGCTGCGAACCATGCCGACGACCAGGCCGGAGTCCGGGTCCGGGAACTTGTCACGGTTGGCTCTCCAGTAGTCGAATACGGCTTGGTCCGAGACTGCGAGCCGGTCAACGACTTCCTTCTTGAACAGAGCTTCGTAGAGCAGGTCTGCCCGTTTACGGGCGAGCTGTTGAACGACTTCGGGCCGACGGTCTAGTCCGCGTTCACGCGCCTCTTCGTAGAGCAAGTCTTCTTCAACCTCTCGCCTGACAGCATACTGCTTCATAGCGGAATCCAACCCCGGTGGGAACCGAGCCGCCACATGGAGTAGGCGTCCGACCTTGACGTACTTACTTGCATCTTTGACCGCGACCGGGATTTCCTTCTCGGCTTCTGTTATCGAGTCAACCGGTCGGCACAGGACCGCGAGTCCGGTGGAATTGAATTCAAGCCGACCTCGCAGGTCAGCAAGGAACTGGTTCGCCAGGTCTCGGCGTCGTTGCTGCTTGAGACGGAACTCAAGCTCCTGCCGGAACTCGCCCAAAGGTGGGAGCGGCTTCTCATTGGGACGGGTTTCGGCAAGGAGCACGAGCTGGTACTCGTCACCGGCCGGCAATGGTTCGGATAGCTGGCCGGGTTTGAGAGTGAGCACGACCGAGCGAGCCGGCTCTTCGATGTAGAACAGGGGCATGAATCCGAGGTCGCCACCGGCCCGGCGCGACGGGTGGACTGAGTGGCGTGCAGCGAGTGTCTCGAACGGCACGCCTTGGTGAAACTCGCGGGCTATACGTCGGGCGGTACTCTCGGCCTTGACCGCCAGCAGCTTCAGGTGGGCCTCGGTCTTGAGTAGTCGGTAGGAGTTCTGGACCTCGAGCTCGCTCAGCCGGTTACCCGACTCGACCACGCTGTTGTACAGCTCCTGGTTGACGAGCGCTCGTTCCTCAAGCCCGAGCCGGTACTGGATTGTCTCCTCAAGTCCTTGCCTGAGTGCTTCCTGCACGAACAGTTTCTTGTTGATGTGGGCGTCGAGCACGGCGTGACGGAGGGAATCGAGGTTCTGGCCCGGGTCAATCCGGAGTGGCAGACTGGCAGCCACCTCGGCGGCAGAGATAGGCTCGCCGTTCACCTCGGCGACCGACTCCCGGGTCGGACCGCGGCAGCCGGTCAGGGCTAGCAACGAACTCAAGACGAGAATCGTGGAACGCATGGAGAGCTAGACAATAGCCGCCGGACGACCGAAGTCAATCCGGGTCGGGTTCGTCTCGGGCTACCTTTTCTCCGGCTCGGCTTCCTTGGCCGGCTGGGGCCGAGGGGCCATACGGAACCTGAGCGTCGACTTGTGAGTGTGTTTGGCGGCAAAGGAGATGGATTTGGTGTTCTGTGCCAGGATGAGGTCGTAGGTATCGCTCGGCGCAAGCCCGGGGATGGCAAGACCCGGGTAGGCGGGAAACGTCAGGGGGTAGGAGAACTCCATCGTCGTCACGCCGGTCTCATCATCGAAGTCGATGTCGCTGTCCCAGTCCAGTTCACTGCTGTCCTTGGTCTGTGTCTGTCCGTGGGTGTAGTTGGCGCCGACGTGGTTGTAGACCTCGGCCGAATCGTCGCTGTAGAAGCCGATGAACATGTTGGACTCATGCATCTTGGCAGAGCCGAACCCGATCGCGAGCCAACCTTTGCCTTTGGTCTGCACGGCGACGTACAACAGGCTGTCATCGAAGCCCCAGTGTACTGTGAGGCCAGTTGCTTTGTCCACAAAGAACCCAGGGTACTCTTCATCCTCCAAGTCGACAAAGCCGTCCACGCTCACCCGTTCGTCCATTGTCGGGTCGTAAGGCGTGAGCGGGACCTGCTGCGCAAGGCCGATAGCAGTCATCAGGAACAGGGCGAGACTGAGGCGTGGTGACATATGGTCTATGCTCCTTTCGCGATTACCGAAACGTGACCAATTATAACCGTCGGCGAGAAGGAAGGTCAAGCCTGACTCCACTGAGGTTCGTAACCCTCCCATCTGGTTTGACAGCCTGCCAATGCGGCCTAGAATAGAGCGACTGCGGCCGGCAAGGCCGCGTCCTTCAGGCAGATGAACTGATAGACTTCCGGAGGTCCCTTGAGAGCAACAGAGTTTGCGCTGGTGACGTCTGTGCTCGCCAGAGTTGCGCTGGCGACGAACTGGCCGGTTCCACCCGTTGACGTGGTCCACCCGCTGGGTAACAACTGGGGCAACTACCAGAACTACGGCAGCGGCGGCTACTTTCACAACGGTATCGACGTAATCACTCCCGACACTTCGGGCGTTGAGGTGCGGGCTGTCCGCCACGGCTGGGTCAAAGGCTGGGGCACGATTCAGGCCGAACTGCACTACCGGCTCGCGGTCTGTGATACCAGCCCTGACTTCACCGGGCGGGCCGAGGGCTGGCTTTATGCGCATATTGATGCTGCCAGGTGGCACAAGAGCCTGGGCGACGAGGTGCAGGAAGGTGAACTCATGGGGTATCTGGTCGCGTGGCCGGTTGATGCGACGTTCGACCACTGCCACTTTGCCCGCATCTCCGACACCGGCGCTACCTGGATGCGTTTCCCGAACGTCACCTGGTGGTTCATCCAGAACCCTCTGACCATCATTCGGCCGAACACCGACACCGAAGTGCCGGTTTTTGAGAATGCCCGGTCGAACTGGCGGTTCGCCGTCTGCCGGGACAACACGAACAACAGCTACTTGAACCCTGACTCGGTGGTCGGCGACGTTGACATCATCGCCAAAGTGTACGACAAGACCGGCGTTACGACCGGAAACGCGACTTGGGACAAACTCGCTCCCTTTCAGCTCGACTACATGATTCGTCGCGCCGACGGCCTGGTTGTTGTCCCGTGGACGGTCAGCGTCCAGTTCTCGAATACCCTGTTCGGCTCAGACGTCAGCGTCATCTACAAGCGCGACAACACCTGCCGGTCACGGGGCGACTACGACTACCGCGACTACTACTTCATCGTCACCAACACCGACGGCGACTCCATCATCGAATCCTCAGACGTAAGCGGCAAGTGGGCAACCGGTCTGGTCGGTGATGCCGAGTACTGGGTCTTCGTTCGCGCTTCGGATGTGGTCGGTAACGTAACCGTGGACTCAATGAGAGTGCGCACCCGCAACGGCGTCGGTCTTGAAGACGAGCCTGGCGCAGTCCTGGCCCGACCGGTGGCAGTGCTGCCGACCGCAGGCCGCGGCCGCAGGACAATCGCGTTCGAACTGGTCAAACCAGGACCGGTCGAACTGCGCGTGCTCGACAACTCCGGTCGCGTGGTCAGAACCATGATTGATTCCGAGCTTGGTGCCGGTTGTCATGAATGCTGGTTCCTGCCGCCGAGTGCCGGCGTCTATGTCGTGCAGATGAAGGTTCGGGGCTCAGTTACGACCACGCACAAGCTCATCGCCTTCAACTAGCCGGTCTCGGCTCGCACCCGGTCTGCGGCCGCCTCAGCCGCAGCGATGCCCGAGGCCCAGGCAAAGTGCAGATTGTAGCCGCCGGTCTCGGCCCAGAGGTCGAGCACCTCGCCGGCAAGATACAGACCCGGCCACCGCCTCGACTCCATCGTCTGCAAGTCCACCTCATTGAGGCTGACCCCTCCTCCGGTGACGGTGGCCCGCTCGAGCGGCTCAGTATCGACCACTTCGAGGTCGGTGGTTTTGAGCAGGCGCACAGCGGCCTCGGCCTCGCGGCGCGTCAGCCCGGCCATGCAGCGGTCTTCAGACACGCCGGCAAGCCGGCAGAGCCTGATTGCCAGCCGGCGCGACACCCACGCGGCCATGACGGTTGTCAGTCTGGCTCTGTTCTGTCTGGTTCTTGCTTCGTCGATTGCCTTCCCGAGCTGGGGCGCGGTCTGGTTCGGCACCCAGTCTACCCGGAGCACGACACGCTGGCCTTGGGCCAGGGCCCGGGCCGCAAACCCGCAGAGATTCAGAACGCTTGAGCCGGACACGTACTCGTGGGCGAAGATGAAGTGGCCTTCGGCCTGGCGAACGACCGCCACGGACCCGGAGCCGACGAGCAGCTCCATTCTGACCCGAGGCTGGGAGATGCCAGCAAGGTCATGAAGGTTCTCTTTGGTCCGCAGGGAAGCAAGAGCCGGAAACCAGCTTACGGTTGCGAGACCAAGCCCTCGGGCCAGGTTCAGCCCGTCGCCGGTCGAACCGGTATGGGGGAAGCTGGCTCCGCCGGTGGCCAGGCACACCCTGGCTGCTCCGATACATCGGCTGTCAGCCAACCTGACTGACCAGCCCGGGTCAAGTCCGACAACCCGTGCGTTGGTGATGAGGGGCGCGCCAGCCTTACTCAACTCTCGTACCAGCGAATCAGCGATGCCTTGGGCATTGGTTCGGGCCGGCCAGATGCAGCCCTCCAAGTCTGTGTGGCTGGATATCCCAATGGATTCGAAGAACTTAACGATGCGCTGGTAAGGGAAGCGCCGAAGCAGAGGCATGAGTAGCCCTGGTGTGCAGTCAAACCGGCCAGCCATGACTCTGGGTGGCTCCGCATGACTGAAGTTGCCTTTGCGGCCGCCGGTCAGTGCCAGTTTCCGGCCGCAGCTTGTGTTGCGCTCGATTACTGCCACGCTGAGTCCAAGTCGGGACGCTGCCACGCCACAGGCCAGTCCGGCTGCTCCTCCTCCGACCACGGCCAGGTCGTAGAGTGTTGACATCTCAGTTCACGGCGCTAGAATACGTGTGCAAGTGAATCGGCGGGGAAAGTCGGCGAACCCTTTTGCCGCCCCAGCCGTCTAATGTCAGTGAGAGCACGTCAGTCCGGTATCAAGAATCGGCTCGGTCACCAAGATTGCCGTGACACTGGACTGCACGTGACTCTCACTCTTTTTATCAGAGACTGACACAGTCCAGCTTCCGGACCACGTTTCCCGACCGCACTGCAACCAGATCCATAGCCGTAGCAGCCAGCCAGCGATTCCGCTTCCAGGTGTCGAAATCGATTAATACCACATGCCGCATTGGCTCGTATGATTTCACAGAAGAGAAAGAGGGGTCACGAGAGGTTGCGAATCCGAGGTCGAAAATGGTGACCGAGCCTTGGCAACTTCGCTGCCTCCGTGCCCCTCAAGTCTGCTGCGCCGGTTCGCCTCCGGTTCGCGCGGAACCGGCTTGCTGAAGTTCGTTCCAGTCGTCCAGGCTGATAGATGCCAAGACCAGGCCGCGGACTGGCTCGGTGAGTGTGAAGCCGGCCGTCTCGAATAGCCGTGCTTGGCCCTCTGGACCAGGATGGTCGCTCACTCGGCATACTGCCTGAACCGTCTCGTACCCTGCCGCACCGGCGAAGTCCATTATCTCCAACAGCAGTCCCACGTCAACACCGGCTTGCGCCGCCGGGTCGCTCGCGTACAACGCGGCGACAAGCAGCCCGGTGTCGTCCAGTTCGAACGGCACGCACGTTCGGTTTGGAAAGAGCTCAGGCCGACCGAACACGGCGTAGCCGACGACTTGCCCGTCCTGCACCGCAACTTTCACGCCCGACCGGGCATCGGCCACCAACCGTCTCAAGGGTTCGGGCCGCGTCGCGCACTCGCCCCCGGCAACTCCGGACCGACGCTCGTCCTCAAGCAGCGGACAATGAAAACACAGCCTGCCCTCAAGGGCAAGCAGAGCCATGTCGTCGAGAGTGAGGTCAACAATGTGCGTGCCCTGAACATAAGTCATCAGTGACTACACTCTAGGTAAGACGCAGCGATAGTCAAACCCGGCAGACCGACGCCCGAAGTTGACTGCTCGCAGGCCAAGCATAGAATGATGTTCGAATCGGCCCGGATACTGCGAATCCGGCGCCAGTGCAACGTAATCCTCCAAGGAGGCCTTGTGAAGAAGTTTCTGCTTGTTGTCCTTGCCGCGCTGGCTGCACCTGTGTCGGCTGTCCCGAAGCAGCTCATCGTCCGGGTCCAAACCCATTCCTACGAAGAACTGCGCCGGCATCTGGATTTCAAGGGTACGTCAATCACCGTCGCCGGCGCAGACATGGGAGCGTCCTACGACCTGATGCTGGATGAGCATGACCTTGACCGGGTGCTCGGCTGTGGGCTGAGGAGCACGGTCGTGGTGCCGGACCTGGACAAGGCCGCGGAACAGGCGATGCTCGACGGCTACTATCAGTCCTACGACTCGCTGGTTCGGGTGATGCGCTGGTTCTGCGCCAGCTATTCTTCTATCTGCCGGCTGGAGAGCATCGGCACGACTCATGAAGGCCGCTGGATACATGGGGTGAAGCTGAGCGACAACCCTGGTGTGGATGAAGACGAGCCCGAGCTGCTCTACGTCGGAGTGCATCATGCCCGCGAGTGGGCAACACCCCAGGTATGCCGGCACATGCTCGACACTCTGGCACGGAACTATTCGTCCAACACCGCGTTCCGGAACTACATCGACACCCACGAGACGTGGATCTTCCCGGTCATCAACGTGGACGGCTACGTCTACGACTACCCGGCGCAGCGGATGTGGCGCAAGGACCGCCAGCCGTTTGGCAGCACCTATGGGTGCGACCCGAACCGTGACTACAACGGCTGCTGCAACGGCAACCGGATGGGCGACTGGGGCTCGCTCGTGGCCGGTTCTGCGACTTCGCACATGCCATCGAACGAAACCTTCTTTGGCGGTTCGGGCGCCTGGGGCAGGGAAATCCACCACCTCAGCGAGTTCTTCAAACGGCACACGTTCGTGGCGGTCATCTCCTACCATTCGTACAGCGAGCTGGTGCTCTGGCCTTACGGCCACGGCGAGTTGACCCCGGACTCGGTCTACATGCGCACGCTTGGCCAGGGCATGGCAGCCCAGATTCAACGCCTCGGCGGCGGCTACTACACTCCTCAGCAGTCGAACTACCTCTACCCGACCAACTCCGGCTCGGACGACTGGATGTACGGCTGGGCGCACTATGTCGGTGGCTTTCCGTGCATGTCCTACACGCTTGAGGTCGGCACCGCTTTCTACCAGAACACAAGTCAGCTCGACCACATTCAGACCCAGAACTTCAAGGGCGCGTGGTATCAGATGCTACGCTCCGATTCTATTATCGCATCGCTTGAAGGCAGGGTGCCCCGGCCGATTCTCGCACGCATGGACACGGTCGGCCCGGACTTCATGCTGCACTGGACTCCGACAAGGCCCGAGCACAACCACCCGGACCGATGGGAACTCGAGGAGCTGACCGGGCTATCGGTCGTCACCGACAGCTTCGAGTCCGGATTCGCGCGCTGGGACACGATAGGCGCGGTGCTTTCCACGGCCCAGCGACATTCAGGCAACTACAGCTTCCAGCTCCGCAACGGCAACAACGTCGCGAACTACATCGTCACCAAGGACCCGTACCCGGTCCAGCCCGACGACAGCCTGCGCTACTGGATATGGTACAACACCGAGGCCAACTACGATGTGGTCACGAGCGAGGTGTCGCTTGAGGGCAAAGAATGGTTCCAACTCCACGACCGATTCACGGGCAACTCGAACGGCTGGGTACGGCGGGCGTACTCGCTTTCGCCTTGGGTCGGGAAGTCAGTGTTCATCCGATTCCGCTACATGACCGACGACAATACTCTCGGCACGGGCGTCTACATCGACGACGTTTGGCCGGTCCCGAGTTTCTCGGGCCGCACGACCATTTCCTCAAACATTACTGATACCCTCTACAGCTTCACCGGCAAGGCTCCGGGAACGTATTTCTACCGCGCACGCGGGCGCAACGTCGCCTGGGGCTGGAACGACAAAGGGCCGCTTGAGGACGTAGTTGTGGTTGCGCCGGTGCGCGACGTCGGGGCGACCGCAGTCGTCGCGCCCGCGGGTACCATCGACTCGGGCGCCCTGATTACCCCGGCCTGCACGGTCTACAACTACGGTACGACCACCGAGAGCTACAACGTCCGCTGCAGAGTCGGCGGCTTCTACAACCAGGCCGCACCGGTAACGAACCACGCGCCCGGCGCGAGACGCTACGTCACTTTCCCGAACTACTCTGCCTGGCCTCGGGGCACATTTCCCGTGACCTGTTCGACCGAGCTTCCCACCGACGTCACACCGGCCAATGATAAGGCCTCAGGCTCGGTCACGGTGCGTGTTCTCGATGCGCAGACGGTGTCAATCATTGCTCCGAACGGCACGGTCGATTCAGGAACCGTCATTGCACCGCGGGCGAATATACGCAACAACGGTACGGCAACGGCGACGTTCAA
>CAZQFS010000073.1:0-14701 GCA_964592755.1 uncultured bacterium
ACCAGACCATGCCTGATACCGTGCCTTGGTCAGCGAGGTCATTCCCAGATAGAACCTTGCCTGCGCGTCCTGTCGGTTCCGCTCCAGGTGCCGCTGGCTCAGGAGAGCGGCTCGGCCGCAGACCGAGTAGAAAGAGTCGGTCAGCGACGTGTTGCCCGAGTCGTAGATCAGCAGTTGCAGCAGTGTTGCCAGCCAGAAGTCACCGGCAGGGTCTTGTCGGTCGCGAGCCTTGAGCTTGAGGACCAGGAGATTGGCCGAGTCGTACTGCTGGTGGTAGCTGTACTCGACTATCAGCCTGAGCTCAGGCGTGGCGGCGGGAGCTGCCGCGCTTGCGGTCACAAGCAGCGACAGCACGACCGCGATGCTAGACCTCAGCAACCACCTCGATCTCCACTGCCGCGCCTTTTGGCAGCGCGACAACCTGAAACGCCGACCGGGCAGGCACCGGTTCGGCGAAGTGCCGCGCATAGACTTCATTCATCTCGCCGAAGCGGGCCATGTCGGTCAGAAAGACCGTCACCTTGACTACACGGTCCATGCCGCTCCCTGCTGCAGCGAGCACCGCGGCTAGGTTACGCAGAACCTGCTCGGTCTCCCGGGCAACGCCGCCCGTGACCAGCGCACCGGTCAGAGGGTCGATGCCAATCTGACCGGACGTAAACACGAAGCTGCCGCAGCGGACTGCCTGGCTGTAAGGTCCTACCGGCCGGGGTGCGCGGTCGGTAGCAACCGGTTGTCTGCTCATTGTCTGCTCCTTTGTTTGAACGGTCAACCGTTAAGAGGAGAGATTCCCCAGGGCAATTGAGTAGAGCTTGGTTTCGGGCGTGTCGGCTCGTGACAGCATGACTATCGGCTTGCGCGCGCCGACGATGATGCCCGCGACTTTTGCTCCACCCAAGTACTGCAGACCCTTGGCCAGGATGTTGCCGGTGGCAAGGGTCGGCACGACAAGAATGTCGACGTCCCCGGAGACTTGACTCGCGACGCGCTTGATTCTGGCCGATTCAGGGGAAAACGCGATGTCCAGCGCCAACGGGCCTTCGACGACTGCGTCCCCAAACTCGCCTTGGTCGCCCATTCGAGCAACTATCGCCCAATCCAGGGTTTCGGCGATGCCGAGGTTGATGCGCTCGACGGCGGACAGGAGCGCGACCCTGGGTTGAGCAATACCCATCTGGCGCGCCAGTTCAGCCGCGTTGCGAACGATGTCAATCTTGCGGCGCAGGTCGAGCTCGGTGTTGATGCCGCCGTCGGTAACGAACAGCGGTTTGCGATAGGTGGGCAGCTCGAGCACTGCCACATGGGATAGAATCCTGTCACCACGCAGTCCGAGTTCCTCATCCAGCACGCCCCGAAGGAACGTCGCCGTGTCTACCTGCCCCTTCATCAGGAAGTCGCCGGACGCGGCCACGTCTTTCACCGCGGCCCTTATCGACTCTTCCGCTGACCCTGTACTCGAGACCAAGAACAGACCGTCCGGCAGTCTAAGGCTCGTCTTGATTGTGCTGATGCGTTGCTCGTCACCGTAGAGCACCGCTTCGGCAATACCCTCGTCCTTGGCCGCGGCCAACGCCTCGATCGTGGCGCAGTCCTCAGCGCAGGCCACCACGCACCGCTTCGCTCCCCGCTGCCGGGCCAGCGCCAGCATCTCATCGAAAGTGCCGAACATCGTTCGCTAGCAGCCGTAGTACAGGTTGAACTCCCAAGGATGAGGTCGTCGGGCGACGTCTTCCACCTCACCCATCTTGAGTTCCACCCACCTGGCAATGGTGTCTGCCGAGAACACGCCGTCGCAGGTAAGATAGTCGTGGTCCTGTTTCAGGTGCTCGAGGGCACGAACCAGGGAGTACGGCACGGCCTGAGTACCGGGATGCTGCTCGCGCGAGTCAAGCCGGCCCTGGCACGGCTCCCCGGGCTCGGTCTGATGTCGGATGCCATCCAGACCTGCGCAGAGCATCGCAGCCATCGCGAGGTACGGGTTGGCGGTCGCGTCCGGAAGCCGATACTCGACCGCCATCTCGGCGGCCGAGGAAATGTAGCCCGGGACCCTTATCGCGGCAGTGCGGTTCGCGAGCGAGAACACTGCCAGTACCGGCGCCTCATAGCCGGGCACCAGCCGTCGGTATGAATTGGTGCTGGGGTTCGTAAGCGCACAGAGACTCGGTACGTGCGACAGAATCCCACCAACATAGTGCAGGGCCATTGGGGAGAGCCGGAGCCTGCTCTCCTCATCTCCGAACAACGATTTCCCCTGACGCTCAAGGTACTGGTGCATGTGCAGTCCTGAACCCGCCTCGCCGAAGATCGGCTTGGGCATGAACGTAACGCTCTTGCCGTACCGAAAGGCAAGATTGCGTGCCAGGTACTTTGTCAGCATGATGCCGTCAGCCGCTCGCAGCGCCGGCAGGAACGCCGGTTCGACCTCAACCTGCGAGTAGCGACCGCCTTCGTGATGATGGTACTTCACTGGCAGGCCACACCCGTCCATCATCAGGGCCAGCTCGCTCCGAAAATCCGAGCTGCGGTCAAAAGGCGGGGCAACATGGTAGGCCGGGCCTTTGAACAACGCCAGCCCGCTTGGGTCGTCGTGGCGCAATTCGTCGGTCTCGATTCGGTAAACGGACGATGATTGGTCGGTCCAGAATTCAGCCTTGTTGAACAGGTAGAACTCAAACTCCGGTCTGACCATCACGCCATCGGCACGGGTTTCGGCCCGAAGTGCCGCGACCGCCCGGGCCAGTATCAGCCTCGGGTCGCGTTCGTAGCGCCGGTCTGAGCCTGCCTCGTGGATTTCGGCGAAGCAAGAAACGGTCGGTTCGCGGGCAAACGGGTCAACGAAGGCTGAGTCCAGGTCCGGCTTCAGGACCATGTCACCGGCCTCGACCGTCCTGAACCCGGCAACCGATGAGCTGTCGAAGCCGACTCCGTCTCGCACGGCGGACTCGAGCCGCTCGACCGGCAGGGTCACGTGTCTGAGCCTGCCCGGCAGGTCGGAGTACTTCAGGTCGAGGAACCTGATTGCTCTCTCTTTGATCGCTGTCTCAAGCCGTCTCATGCCAGACAGATTGCCAAGGATTGGACGATTGTCAACAACCGACGTGCTCCTCACTCTCCATTGACGTACGCTTCAGGACTGCTATCATTGTGCTGCCCCGTGGAACCTACGGCGTTGAGGAATCAATGATATCACCGCAGACCGTGGAACGACTGAAGCACAGCGGCGAGCAGCGCTGTTTGACCCTCTATCTCAACACCAACCCCAGCCTGCCCCGCACCACCTATGTCTCGCGGTTTCGTGACTTGGTGAGGAAACTCAGCTCGCGCATCGCTCCAGAAGCCCGCAAGCCGTTCGACGCCGCGGTCATCCGTGTCGCGCGTTTCCTCGAGCAGTTCCAGCCAAACGGCAGTTCGTGCCTCGTTTACGCCGGCGAGAAGACGCTCGAGGACTTCAGCTCGCGCGTGCCTGTACGTGATGAAGTCCACTGGGGCCGTCCAGATGTCAGTCAGCTACTCTGGCTGCTCGAGGAATACCGGCCCTATGGAGTACTCATCGCCGACAAGTCCCACATCCGCTTCCTCGCGGTTCGGCTGAACGAGTTTGAATGCTGCGAGGAGTTCGCCGCCGATGTTGACACGACCACCTGGCGCAAGCGGGTCATCGGTTCGGCCGCTCGCGGTCCGTCCGTCCAGAAGGGCGGAGTCGATTCCCGCGCGTTCGACAACCGATATGCCGAACAGATTCGCCACTTCTGGCGCTCCCTGCACAGGCCCCTGTCCGGCTTGGTTGAACGCTACCATGTCCGTCGCCTGGTTCTTGCCGGGAACAAGTCGCTCTTGCCGGAGTTCGCTGCCTGCCTGCCGGCGAACCTGAGCGGAGCCGTGGTTATCCGCACAACAATCGACGGATTCTCGAGCCCGACCGAAGCGGTACGGCGGATCTTCCCGGGAATCGAGCAATGGGAAGAGGAACACGATCGCAAGCTCGTCCGAGGACTGCTCGATGCTGCCTCGATTGGCGCTCGGGCCGCAGTTGGCATCACCCCTGTCCTCAAACATCTCCAGGATGGCCGTGCCAGCCGTCTGGTTGCAGCCAGAGGGCTGGACCGTGAGGTGTTCGAATGTGATTGTGGGTTCGTCATGACCCAAGCCGGCGCCTGTCCGGTCTGCAGAGGGAATCAGGTCCGCGCGAGCAGTCTGGCCAAGGTACTGGCGCAGATTGTCGCCCGGCTCAGTCTTCCGGTCGATGTGGTGAAGCATGCTCCGGCGGAAGAGCTGCTCAGAAACTCGGGCCTGGGTGCTTTCCTGAGGTTCTGACTATGCCTGCCGGTGCGGGCGGCACGAGTGAACTGCCGTGCCAATACGCCGCCAGTCTGAACGAGTTTCTCTCATATCTGCGGAAGGAACGTCGGTACTCCGCCAATACCGTCCGTGCCTATGCGACTGATTTGGAACAGTTCTTCGAGTTCTGCGTCGACCGGCTCGGCGCCAAACCCCTGGCACGGCTAACGCACGAGGATATCCGTGACTTCCTTGGTTCGCTGCTGCGTTATGGCTACGAGAAACGCTCTGCCGCCCGCAAGTTGACCGCGGTCAGGTCCTTTGTCCGATTCCTCGTGCGGAGGGACGTGCTCAAGCTGAATCCGGCGGCCGCAGTCAAGGGTCCGCGGGCTGCGCGGTACCTGCCCGGATTCCTGTCGCAGTACCAGGTCATGCAAGCCCTCGGTTCACCGGGCGATTCCGAGTCTGAGTTGCGGGCAGCGGCGATCCTCGAGACTTTATATGGCTCCGGTCTGCGGGCGGCCGAGCTTGTGGGATTGAACCGAGACGACATCGACTTTGGGGCCGAGACGATCAGGGTGCGCGGCAAAGGCGGGAAGGAGCGCATCGTCCCCCTGGGTCAGGCCGAACGGGACGCACTTCAGCGCTACCTTGCCGCCCGGAAGGAGAAAGTCGACGGGCCTGTCTTTCTGAATCGGCATGGCGGACGGCTGACCACTCGCTCGGTGCAGAACATCGTCCACAGGGCCCTGTCGCGGCTACCGGACGCCGCCGTAACCAATCCTCATGCCCTGCGCCACGCATTTGCCACGCATCTGCTTGAACGCGGTGCTGACCTTCGTGCGGTCCAGGAACTGCTTGGTCATGCGTCTCTCACCTCCACCCAGGTCTACACCCACGCCACCGTCGAACGACTAAGGAAAGTCTACGACAAAGCCCATCCCCGTTCAGGTTCAACCGGCTGACGCTGCCGACACCGACCTCACCCGCGATGGGCTGATCTGTGCGGGCTGATAGCCCGTGCCGCCAGGCTACTGCCGCAGACGGGCGTTCTTGTAGACGAACCGGCGCGAGTCCCGACCTAGCGTCGGCAGACCAGCTTGAGAGTCCGGGCAGTTCGGCCAGCATCGAGTCGGCACAGGTAGATACCGGAGGGGACCGCTTCGCCGGCGTTATCCCTGCCGTCCCATGTCATCTGCCAGGTGCCGGCAGTCGGGCTGCTTGGCTCCACTTCGCGCACGCGTGCACCCGAAGCATCAAAGACCACGAGTCTTGCTTTCATTCCCGCGGGCAGGACTGCGACCGTGACCGGCCTGCTGCCGAAAACCGTCGAGACATGCATGACTGGTCCGGCGCAGCATAGGTATGAGGCGTCGGAGACACCGGCTGCGTGGCGAACGAAGACGTTTCCTTCAACGGTGTCATTGGTTCGGTCCATGTCCCCGACCAGCTCAAGTGTGCAGCGAACGAGATGGCTGCCGAGGTTGGCAGGTGTCCAGGGCGTGAATAACACCAGCGCTTCAGAATCGGCCAGGACGGTTGCGCGTGCGGTCCGCTCGTAGCGTTCGTCCGGTATCATGAAAGTGACGAAGAAACTCTCGGTCTGGGTTCCGTTGTTGCGCACGCGTGCCTGGGGTCGGACGACCACGCCCGAATCCACGCTGTCGCCGGGCACGGTGATGCCGACAACGGCGGCGTCGGAGTAGCGGGAGAACGCCGTGGCCAGGCAGCGGTCATTGTCCGGGTACTGGTCGCCGGCGAGCATCGTCGAGCACCTGACAAGGACGGTGCAACGTGGTGCTGAGACCCAGGGTGCGAAGCTGAGAGTCTCGGCCCGGGCGCGAGCCAGACCAGTCACCGAGGCAGTGTCTGAATAGCCTTCTCCGATAGCAAGGCGGACCCAGAAGGTGGCCGGTGCTGCTCCGTGATTCCTTACCTCGACGCGCGGGACGTACGAACTCTCCGCTTCGACCTTGCCGGCTGGTACAAAGACCCACGTGGCGGATACGTCGTGGTCGAGTTCGAGTATCCGCATGCCGACTTCAACCGTCGAACCGTCGTCAGGTATGGAGATGGGTGTAGAACGAGAGGCGAACTCGGTGCCCCAGTCCAGATGCTGCACCGAGGAGTACAGGACGGACCCGGTTCGGCTGTCACGACGGCTGTCGTTGGTACAGAAGTAGACCGAGTCGGTCCGCCGGCCGGTGATGAACTCCGCCGCCTCGGTCAGGTCGAAGACCATCTTGTTGGCGGGGAACGGTTGCTCGACCGCGACCCGTCGCCATTGCCGGAAGTCCTTTATCCAGAGCGCGCCGTAGCGCGGCCCGACCGTGAACTGAATCCCGACCCGGTCCCGGGTTGGATGTTCAATCTGCACGCGCGCCAGCAGTTTCGGTTCGTAACCAACCGTGTCCACCAGCCAGCCAAATGCCTGGTGACTTAGGTCCCAGTCCATGACCGCCTCATAAGACATCCAGAAAAACCCCTGAGCACCCCAGCCGGCTCCCCAGGAGTTGACCATCTTGAAGGCACCCAGGCCGTCGTTCGTGACCATTGAGTCGTCGTAGCCGACGAATGTCACCAGGTGGCCGCCGCGGTTCGACCCCATTTTGTCTGCCACGCAATACGTGTTGTTGAACCGCCGGATTTCGTCGAAGTTTCCCCAGACGTCAATGCCCAGCGTTGCCGTGCTGCCGTTGACCAGCAGTTGTTTGATGCGGTTGATGCCTGCGGTATCGTAGACGTGGGACCAGGCCCAGTCTTTGGTCCGGAACGGAATCGCCCTGGCGTATGCTGACTCTGACGGCCAGCGCGTGCAGTTGTACTGGTCGTACGGGAAATCGGCCAGACTCGCGCAGCCCTGGTCGCAAATCAGTGGCATGTTGTCGCCAAATCCGGACCCTCGGTCCGCGCCGCCGTTCACCTGATTGTAGGTGAAGGCCGGGCTGAACTGGTGTCTGGGGTCGGCCAGATTCCAGCGCCGCTCCCGGTACTCGAGCTGGGTTCGATGGTAGTAGGCGATAGCCCAGGCTGCGCAGGAGCCCTGTGCGCCCTGATTCCCGACTGGTGGCAGTTCATCGGTCAGGTCAACGCGAGGCCGGTTCCGAAACGAACCAGCACCGTGAGCGGGTGCTGCTACCCTGACCTCGCGTTCCGGAGCGAGCTGAGTCAGGTCCTCACGAATCAGCCCCAGTGAGTGCAACTCCGCTTGTCCGGTCGAGACTCCTGTCAGCAACGCGATCGAGAAGGCAACGATGGTCAGACGCAGCAATTGGCCTCCTTGCGGGGAAAGTGCCAAAGACCCGCTTCGGCGCGGCTCATTTTGTCTAGCTGGCAGATTGTCCATCTACTATCATAGGATTCGAGGTGACGATTGTCAATCAGACACGTGGACACGTCGGCGGCTCTGCTTGACTGGCCGGGGTTTTTGGCGATACTGACCACGTGTCGGCAGAACTCCCCAAGTCCGGAACGGACTCGGCGTTGACCGTCCGCGAGTTCCAGCAGCTCATCCGCGCCATCTATTTCGAGAAAGACAGACGTCGGGGGCGCGACGGCACTTTTCGCTGGCTGGTCGAGGAGACTGGTGAGCTGGCTCGCGCCTTGCGCAGGGGAGAAAAGCGTAACCTTCAGGAGGAGTTCGCCGACGTGTTCGCCTGGCTCGCGTCGCTTGCGTCACTCGAGAGAATCGACCTGGCCCAAGCCGTGGAGAAGTACGGCCGTGGCTGCCCCAAGTGTCATTCGACCCCGTGCACTTGTACCGAAAACCGGGCTCGTCCGACTGCACGCCGCAGAAGTACCACTACGAGAGGAGTCAAGTAACCCATGCTGCCCCTGCTGATGGCTATCAGACTGGTCGCCCAGGTTCCGTCTGCCATGTACGCTCTGCCGCCTGCCGCACCGCCGGCGGCTCCCACGAAGCTGCGGGCCTTCGATGCCCCGTTTGACCAGGGCAAGAGCCTTGAGCTTGTCTGGGATTACTCCGAGGGAGCGGCCGTCGAGGCTTTTGTCATCGAGCGCACCGGACACGGCGGTCCCGTTCAACTCGTCGGCACGGGTGAACAGAGTGAACGTACCTACACCGACGACAATGTGGAGAGCGGCCGTCGCTATCGGTATCGCGTGGGTGCGGTCCGGGGCGCAGACACGGCCTGGAGCGACATGAGCGCTGAGGCGATTCCGGTGGCGCAGTGGGTGGACCTGCGTCTCTTCAATATTCTCGTTGCCATCGTTGTGTTCTTCGCGCTCATCCTCTACTTCGTCAGCCACGCCCGTAAGGGAAAGAGTCTCTTTGTGCGTCGCATCGCCGGTCTGGACGCGGTCGAGGAGTCGGTCGGGCGGGCCACCGAGATGGGCAAACCGATTGTTTTTATCCCCGGTATCGGCACCGCGGCCCAGATATCGACGATCGCCTCGATGAACATCCTTGGTGAGATTGCCAAGAAGACCGCCCAGTACGACACGACACTGGTCGTGCCAAACTCAGACCCGGTGGTCTACACGATTGCCCGTGAGATGGTGAAAGAGGCACACGCGAAGGTCGGCCGTCCGGATAGCTTCAACCCCGACAACGTCTACTATATCACTTCGGAGCAGTTCGCCTACGCAGCCGCGGTCGACGGTATTATGGTCAGGGAGAAGCCGGCGACGAATTTCATGCTTGGCTGGTTTGCCGCCGAGTCGCTGATTCTGGCCGAGACCGGTTCCACCACCGGCGCGGTCCAGATAGCTGGAACCGATGCCATTTACCAGTTGCCGTTCTTCATAACCGCCTGTGACTATACCCTGATTGGCGAGGAGCTGTATGCCGCCTCGGCCTACCTGTCGCGCGAGCCGCTGCTGCTCGGTTCGCTGGTCGGGCAGGACTACGGCAAGCTCGTCATTATCGTGGTGTTGGTGGTCTGCTCAGCGCTGTACCTGCTCAGCGCAGTCAAAGGCTTGGGCTGGTTGAGTCTGGCCTTCACCGTCCTCAATACATAGGGGAGACACCGATGAGACGAACCTTGCCATTGACAATCTGTCTCGTTGCCGGCATCCTGATGATGGTTCAGTTCTTCTCTCCGCACCCGCTCTCAAGGGCGTTCCTCGAAACCATCAATACTTGGGTGCGGCTCGTGAGTGGGTTCGCGCTGGTGCTGGGCGCAGGAAGTCTGATCATCCACCACACGACCAGGCTCCAGCGCAGGAGCGCGGGGTGGGGCTACTCGGTCGTGACCCTGACCGCGCTTGCTGCCACGACGATCATCGGCTGGTCGGCCGGGCCGACGATGATGAACAACAAGCAGTTGCTTATCAATGTTGTCTATTCCAACGTGCAGGTGCCACTTGGAGCGTCGATGTTCGCCATCCTCGCGTTCTACATCGCCTCGGCCAGCTACCGGGCGTTTCGGGCACGCAACAAAGAGGCCACTATCCTACTAGTTGCGGCTTTCGTCGTGATGCTGGGCAGCGTCCCGCTGGGCAAGGTCGTATGGGACCGGTTCCCGCATTGGTCGCGGTATCTGCTCGAAGTGCCCAACATGGCGGCCAAGCGCGGCATCACCTTTGGTGTGGCCCTGGGGAGCATCGCCACGTCGCTCAAGATAATACTCGGTATCGAACGCGGCTGGCTCGGAGGAGGAGGAAAGTAGCATGTCTGATAGACCCGGCTTCTGGCAGGCTCTTGGACAAATCGACCGGCGCGTTGTCTACATCATCCTGCTGCTCGTCATCATCATACCTCTTGTTCTGTCTCTCGGGCTGTCGGTCAAACCCATGGGCGCGGTGTCGCAGCGCGTACAGCAGGTGTACGAGCAAGTGGATAGCCTTCAGTACACGGGACGACCACTTCTCGTCTCCGTCGATTTCGACCCGGCATCTCAGGCGGAGCTGCTACCAATGCTGAAGGCACTCATCCGACATGCCTTTGCCCGCAACGTCAGGGTGCTGGTGGTGGGGCTTTGGCCGAACGGTACAGGGCTTGGCCGTCGTGCCCTGCAGGACGTAGCACAGGAGTACGGCAAGGAGAACGGCCACGATTACGTCTTCCTTGGCTACAAGGCCGGCGTGGACGCAGTCATTCTCGGCATGGGTGAGAACATCGCCAAAACGTTCCCGGTCGACGGACTGGGCAACCGGCTGGAGGTATACCCAATGATGCAGGACCTCGAGAAGCTGTCCGACATCGGGTTCATCGTGTCGCTGTCGGCCGGTACCCCGGGGTACGCTGACTGGCTGCTGTATGCGCAGTCTCGCTACCGGGCGAAGATGGCGACCGGCACCACCGCGGTGCAGGCAGCCGACGCCTATCCGTATCTCGGCACCGGTCAGCTCCTGGGCATAGTCGCCGGTATGAAGGGCGCTGCCGAGTACGAGGTGTTGGTGTCACAAGCAGGCATGAGGCAGGCAGGAACGCCGGCCCTGAACGCGATGGATGCCCAGAGCTTTGCCCATTTCGCCATCGTCCTGCTCGTCGTCCTGGGCAACGTCGGCTTCTTCGTCAGCAGGAAGAGGAGGCAATAATGCATCTGGCAAACGATGCCTGGGTCTGGGTCGGAGCCCTGCTTACGCTGGGCATTTTCTCTTTCCTGTTCCGCGACAACCCGTTCTACAAGTTCTGCGAGCACCTGTACGTCGGCGTCTCGCTCGGGTATGTGATAACTGTAGCGACATGGAGCACACTCTGGCCCGACCTCTTCCGTCGGCTGTTCGTCAGCCCGCTCGCGGAGGTGAGCATCGGGCAGAAGCTGCTTCTGGTCATTCCCCTCGCGCTGGGCATCATGTACTTCTTCGCGTTCGTACCCCGGGTTTCCTGGATGATGCGCATACCGATGTCGTTCATCCTCGGCTGGGGTTCTGGAGTCGTCATTCCCAGTATCATCCAGACATCGGTGCTCAAGCAGGCACAGGGCACTATTCTGACACCTGCCTGGCTGACCGTGGACCTGCCCGCCCAGATGGCGCAGGCATGGAACCACCTGAGTCACTTCCGCAGCCTCAATTCGCTGTCGGATGCGGCCGAGGCCTTCCTTTGGGGGTTGGCTCCGCTAACCGTCTTCGTCGGAGCAGTGTCGGCGGTCATCTATTTCTTTTTCTCCCGGGAGCAGAGGGGCCTGCAGAAGGGAGTGGCGAGTACAGGCATCACTTTCCTCATGATCGGGTTCGGTGCGTCCTTCGGTTACACGGTGATGGCCCGGATGTCCCTGCTTATCGGCCAGCTTCAGTTCCTCCTGCGCGACTGGCTGGGCGTCATCCACTAGGTGCGCCAGATCATCCTCGTGCTCTTTGCGGCGTCGGTCCTCGCCGCCGCCAGCATCGAGGTCATTCCTACCGACTCAAGGCTCTATGATGACCTTGACCTGCTGAAGACCTGCGGGTTCATCAGGTCGATGCCGTCGACCAGCAGACCATGGACCAGGTCTGAAGCGCTCAGACTAACCATCGAGGCAGAGTCTGCGGCCATGGGTCGTTCGCTCGCGGCCGCCCAGCAGGTCGCGCTCCGGCGGTTGCGGGCGGAGTTCGGCGACGAACTGCCCAGCAGTCTGGCGGCGAGTGGCGCTCGACGCCCGGTCATTAGTCTGGCTGTGCCAGAGGTCCCTAACGGAACCGCCCGGCTCGACCTGTACGGTCGTGTTCGAGCCGACACAGCATACCGTCGGGCTGGCATCGGTGCGGTCATCAATAACCGTCCGGGCAGTGACTTCGTCTTCTACGAGCGGTTCGAGATGAACGCGTACAGCCCGCAGATTATTGAGGCGTCGATTCCGCGCGATTCCGCGGGCCGGCACATCCCGGGCATGCGCGTTCTGCCATGGCGTGACGTCGTTACCCTGGAGACCGAGCTTACGTACCTCGCGTTCCGGCTTCCCTGGCTTCGCCTGGAACTGGGACGGGACAAATTCGTCTGGGGACCGGGATTCTCCGGCTCGATGGTGCTCGGCGATTCGGCGCCTGCGCTGGATCATATCCAGCTCTGCGCCCGATTCCGCAACTTCAAGTTCCTGAGCTTCGCCGCGCTGCTCTCGCGCTGGGGCACCAAGCCGCGCTTCCTCTCGGCTCAACGCATCGAGCTGTCGCTCTGGAACCGCGTGACGCTCGCGGGCTCGATGATGGACGTTGCGTCGTGGGACGCGCTCCAACCAGCCCAGCTCGGCGGGTTGGTCAACCCGCTGATACCGAACTTCCTGTCCGAGGCGGGTTCGGGCCACGACGGTAACTTCCTGGTCGGCTGGGACGTGTGCACCTACCTGCCCCAGACCAAGCTCTACGCTCAGCTCTTCGTTGACAACTGGGAGGTGAACGACTGGGCGCTCGCGCCGAATGCCATCGCGGCACAGACCGGTGCCTACTGGGTCAGCAGTCTGCCTCTGGAGTTGCGGTTGGAGTACAACCTCATCACCGCATTCACCTACTACCACCGCGTGCCCTCAATCATGTACGAGAACTACCTTGTACCGCTGGGACACCAGCTTGGACCGGATGCGGACCAGGTTCTGGCAGAGGCAGGATTCACGCCGTGTTCCTGGCTCAGGCTGGGGCTGAGAGCCGACTGCACCCGCCGGGGATTCTTCAACCGAGGCGGCTGGCAGCGCCAGAGCTTCCACCTTGGCGACACGGCCTACCTGCGTGAGTACTATCGCTTCCCTGCGATCGGCTACGACTCGCTCGGCCGCGTCGTCGAGGATGTTGACCGGACCGTTCGTCTTGCACCCGGGCTGGAGCTTATGTTCGGCCGTGACTTGCGCGTGTGGGGCACGGTTGGCGCGTGGGCCGCGGGCAACCGCTTCGGAGTTCCTGGTCGCAGCGAACAGGGGTTTGACTTCGCCCTGAGGGTCGAGTACCGCTACTGACCGTGAGCCAGGTTCAGCCTCAGGACCTGCTCAAGCTGCTCGACTGCCACGGCTCCGGACCGAAGAATCCTGGGTGGTTTGGCGGCGATGTCCAGCACGGTTGACGCGACCCCCGGCCCGCACTGCCCTACGTCAAGCGCGACGTCACTTGCCGCAACTATCCCGGGTCTCAGTTCGTCAAACCGCCCTGCTGCTGGCTGGCCGTGCAGGTTGGCGCTGGTGCCGGCCAGCGGTGCGCCCAGTAAGTCAATCAACTCCTGTGTGACCCGGGTGGCGACGACCCTGAGGCCAACAGTGTCGCGCCCGGCGCAGACCGAGTCCGGGGCGGCCGTGCTTCGGTGCACGACAAGGGCCAAGGGGCCGGGCCAGAACGCCCGCGCCAGGAGCCTCGCGTACTCAGGCCAGTCGGCGGCGTACTGCCGAGCCTGTTTTTCGCTGGTGCAGTGGACGAGCAACGGCAGGTCGCGACTCCTCCGCTTGATACAACGCACGCGCTCAATGGCCGGGTCAGAACTGAGGTTCGCACCCAGCCCGTAGACCGTCTCGGTGGGGAAGACCACGATGCCTCCCTGCCGCGCGACTTCCGCCGCCTGCCGAACGGCCGAGCTGTCGGGGTCACGCGGGTCAAGCCTCAGGACCAGGCCCACCTCTAGACAGCCGACTCGATCGACGCGATGGTGTGCGACCGGCCCTCGAGCTCGACCGAGTCCCCGGCCTTCTTGCCCATGAGCAGACCGGCAAATGGCGACTGGTATGAGATGATGCCGTGCTCGGGGTCTGTATCCCATGGACCAAGCAGCACGAAGACGTGACTCTGGCCGGCTCCGTCGACCAAGCTGACCCGGCAGCCGATTGACACCTCAGACGTGTCAATGTCGGCGGCAGAGATGACCCGGGCGCGCGCCACTTCATCCCGCAGGCGGCTCGCCTTCTGCATCAGGCGGGCCTGTTTTTCCTTGGCCGCTTTGTACTCGTAGTTCTCGCTCAGGTCGCCGTGGGCGCGGGCCCGGGCGATTTCCTCGGCAGAGCGCGGTATGTCTACGGCGGTGACCTGATGTAGTTCGGCCCGGGCTTTGGCCAGTCCCTGTTCCGTTGTGTAGATGACGTTCTCAGTCAGCGAATCATCAAGTGCGGGGAACTTTGCGGTCACCATTTGGACGAGCTCATCGCAACGGTATCCTTCCAGCGGCCTTATCCGCGGCAGGCGACTGACGAATCGGCCCGCCTCGGTTTCGTCCATCGCCTCGACCGCCCGTCTGGCGAGTTGGTAGTCGTCGGCCGATAGGGTGCTGCGCAGCCGGGTCCAGTACGAACGGTGCTCGTCTGACTCCAACAGGTCCAGGACTCGGGCCACGATACCTTTGGGACTTGAGTTGCCCAGCCGCTCGGCCTGCTCGACATACCACAGAAAGGGTTCTGGATTCTGCCGGTATCCGGTCACCATACCATCGACCATCGTCTGCCACAGGTTCGGTCGCTCACTCCTAAGCGCCCGTTCGATTACCGCTCGCGCCCGGCTGTCCTTGTTTGCCCCAAACAGCCGCGCATACAGCCGGTCCCAATCTTCGGCTCGGCTGGCTCTGACCGCATCCAGG
>CAZQFS010000074.1:0-14697 GCA_964592755.1 uncultured bacterium
GGCGGAAACGCCAACGAGGCGGTCGACAGCGCGGCCACGGTCGCGGGCGGCCAAGGGAACTACGCAGACGGAAGGTCCTCCACGGTCGGCGGCGGGTATCAAAACACCGCCTCGGGCGGCGGTGCCACGGTTGGCGGCGGGTGGAACAACAGCACGGACGAGTTCTACGCCACGGTGAGTGGTGGGCAGAACAACGACGCAACCGGTAGTCACGCGACAATCGGCGGCGGGGACGACAACAGCGCGAGCGAGTTGTGCGCCACGGTGAGTGGTGGGCAGAACAACAACGCCTCGGGAATGTTCTCGGTCATTCTCGGCGGGCGCGCCAACCGGGCGCGAAGCTATCTCAGCCTGGCCGCGGGCACGCACGCCCACTCAAATCACCCTGCCTGCTTTGTCTGGGGTGATTCGTGCCAGTTGACCTCGGAATCGGTCTATACTACCGGCAGCAACCAGTTCCGCGTCCGAGCACGAGGTGGCACGTGGTTCTTCAGCAACCTGGCGATGACCACCGGCGCGTACCTTGCCCCGAACTCCAATTCCTGGGCTGCGGCTTGCGACAGCGCAACCAAGGAGGACTTCCGGCCGGTCGACCGCAAGGCACTGCTCGACAAGGTGGCCGCGTTGCGCGTGCGCAACTACAAGATGAAGGACCAGAACGACGGCACGCGGCACATCGGCCCGGTGGCGCAGGATTTCTACGCCGCCTTTGGCTACGGCGAGACCGAGACCGGCATCAACATGGCCGACGCCGACGGCGTCCTGCTCGCCGCGGTGCAGGCACTCTACGATGAGATGAGGCTGCGTGACGAAGCACAGCAGAGAAGAATTGCCCAGCTCGAAGCCGAGCTGGCACAACTGAAGAAGTAACAGGAGGAACAGATGAATACCGTAGCAGCAATACTGGTGGCCGGGCTGTGTCTCTCCGCGTGGGCGGCAGATGACGCAGCAGTGGACCAGCAGGCCGTGGTCCATAGTCCATCGTCTGTGGCCGACGACGTTGACGCGGTGACAATTCCGCGGATGCTGTCGTACCAGGGCAAGCTGACCGACACGCTGGGCATACCGGTGCCGGACACGACCTATTCGGTCAACTTCCGGCTCTACACCGTGCCTTCAGGCGGCAGCGCGTTCTGGAACGAGACCCAAACCGTCCGTACGAAGTCGGGGCTGTTCTCGGTCCTGCTTGGGTCGGTGACGCCCATCGGCTCGATGCCGGACGCGGGCGCGGTCTACCTGGGCATGGCGGTGGCCGGAGGCAATGAATTGACGCCACGGCTGAGAATCGCCAGCGCGGCATATGCCTACCTGACCGAGCATGCCGCGAATGCCGACCTGCTGCAAGGTCGGGATACGACAACATTCTCGCGCTCGACTCACAACCACGACGCAACCTACGTGAATGAAGGACAGGCCAACTCAGTCACCGGTGCGATGATAACGGACGGTACGGTTGCGGCTGCCGAATTGGCCGGTTCGGCGGTGACGACGGACAAGGTGGCCGACACGGCTGTGACGATGGCCAAGCTGGCCCGGGCCGGCGCGACGACGGGCGAGGTCATCAAGTGGACCGGGTCCTACTGGGAGCCGGGCCCGGACAACACTGGCGGCGGCACCGGCGTGACCAATGTCTACCAGGACACCGGCATCACCTGCGTGCCCAACCCGATAACCTCGACCGGCAACGTGAAGTTGAACCTGACCTTCAGCGACGGGCGCTACGTCAACGAGGCGCAGGCAGCGGGCGGCGGGCTGACCGGTACGTACCCGAGTCCGACCATCGCTGCCAACGCGGTATCGTCCGGGAACATCACCGACGGCAGCGTCACCTCGGCCGACATCGGTGACACGGCCGTGAACACGGCTGAACTCAAGGATGCGGCCGTGACCGCACCCAAGCTCAACCCGATGGGCGCGACCAGCGGTCAGGTGTTGAAGTGGACCGGGAGCGCCTGGGCACCGAGAAACGACAGCGTGGGCGGCGGCGGAACCGGGGATAATGCCTGGGTGCGCGGCACTCCGGACAGCGTGCTCTACACCGTGCGTCAGCTTGGCATCGCCCGGGGCGGGTCGAGCAACATGCTGCACGGCGGACTGCGCCAGACCCACGTTAACCTCGGTGTGGCGTGCACGACCGGGACAGCGGGACAGAACTACCTCTACTGCACGGTCGGTGGCGGCTACGCCAATGCCGCGGTCGGCAATCTGGCTGCCGTATGCGGCGGTAGCGGCAACGTCGCGACCGGCGCCTACTCGTTCGTCGGCGGCGGGATGTACGACTCCGCGCGGGCGGCATTCGGCGGCGCCCTGACCGGTCGCCAGAACACCGCCGGAGACGATGCTTCGGATACCAGCTCGGTTGTCTGTGGCGGGGACTTCAACACCGTGCGAGCGAAGCACTCCTTCATCGGCGGCGGCCGCCTCAACCTGGTGACCGGGACTGGTGCTTCGGTAGTCGGCGGCGGCTCGAACAGCGCAGGCGGGGTCTACGCGACCGTGGCCGGTGGCTCGGGTAACACCGCGGTGGACGAGTTCACGAGTGTCGGTGGCGGGCATAACAACTCCGCCGGCGGGGACTTTGCCACCGTGTCCGGCGGCGACAGCGACACGGCCCGCGGCTACGCTGCCACCATTGCCGGCGGCTCTCGTAACGGCGCGGTTCAAAGCTACGCCACCGTGTCCGGCGGCCGCCTCAACACGGCGTCCGGCGTCGGCGCCGCGGTCGGCGGCGGGCAGTCGAACATGGCTCAGGATACCTGCGGCTTCGTCGGCGGCGGGTACACTAATCATGCGACCGGCACTTACGCGGCGGTTGGCGGCGGCTGCGGCAACGCCGCGTCTGGCTACGCCGCGATGGTTGGGGGTGGCTATCACAACTTGGCCGATACGACCTACGCGACGGTTGGCGGCGGTTACGACAACGCCGCGACCGGCACTTACGCGACGGTTGGCGGCGGTTACCACAACGAGGCGACGTACTACTCCGCCACGATTGGCGGCGGCTTCGACAACACCGCGACTGACGAGTACGCGACGATTGGCGGCGGCTTCAACAACACCGCGACTGACGAGTACGCGACGGTTGGCGGCGGGGCTGGCAACGACGTGCGCGGCTACGCCGCGACGATTGGCGGCGGCACGGGCAACTCAGCCGACACCAGCTACGCGACGGTCGGCGGCGGGCATGCCAATGTCGCGAGCGATATCTATGCTATGGTCGGCGGCGGGTACAACAACGACGCGTCCAGCGGCTACGCTGCGGTTGGCGGCGGGTACAGCAATAACGCGAGCGGCGGTAACGCCACGGTCGGCGGTGGATACTACAACACCGCAAGCGGCACCTCCGCCACGGTTCCGGGCGGGGCCTACAACTCGGCTCGTGGCGCATACAGCCACGCGGCCGGGCGTTATGCGCGCGCCAACCACAACGGCGGTTTCGTCTGGAGCGACCACGCGGCCAGCGCCACCGAGTCGGTCTACACGACTGCCGACAACCAGTTCCGAGTCCGGGCCCGGGGCGGCACGTGGTTCTTCTCCAATGCCGGCATGTCCACCGGCGCGTACCTCGCGGCCGGTTCGAACGCGTGGGCTGCGGCCTGCGACAGCGCGACCAAGGAGGACTTTCGGCCCGTGGACCGCAAGGAACTGCTCGACAAGGTCGCGGCGCTGCGCGTGCGCGACTACAAGATGAAGGACCAGAACGACGGCACGCGCCACATCGGCCCGGTGGCACAGGACTTCCACGCCGCGTTCGGGGTCGGCGAGAACAACACGTCTATCAACATGGCCGACGCCGACGGCGTGCTCTTTGCCGCAGTCCAAGCATTGTATGAGCAGAACCAGGCCCAGCAGGCGGAGATAGATGCATTGAAGGCCGAACTGGCCGGAAAGAAGTGAGGTGCGATCATGGATAGGACAGCAGTGCTGATACTCGGCGTTCTTGGCGTCCTGGCGGTTGTTACTGCCCAGCCCTACCGCTGTGACTGGAGCGTGGTCGGGATTGCGGGCGGTGACTTGAGCAGCACAAGCTACCGCTGCGGCGCGACTGCGGGTCAGACCGCGGTCGGCACGACGGCATCGAGTGCCTATCAGGCCTTCATCGGGTTCTGGCAGCTAGATGTGCCGGTGGGAGTGCAGGAAGAGGTCAAGTGGTCTAGTGAGCCGGCGCTCGAGACCAGATTGTGCCCTCCGGCGCCGAACCCGTCCCGGGCGTACGCTGTAATCCGTTACTCGCTATCCGTTCAGACACGGGCCAGCGTCGAGTTGGTCGACCTGAGCGGCAGAGTCGTACGCTCGCTCGTGAAGGCGAGCCAGAAACCGGGCCGGTACAGCGTCACCTGGAACGGCACCGACGCACGTGGTCGGACTGTCCCGAACGGCGTCTACTTCCTCAAGTTCCAGGCCGGCGACAACCGCCAGACCGAGAAGGTGGTGCTGCAGCGGTAGGTGAAGCTGGAAGCAGGCAGCCGTCAGCAGGCAGGGGCCAGGTGGCCGGACGAAGAACCGAGCCAGGTGCGCGAGGGTCCGTTTCTGCTTGCCGGGTTGACTTGCCATGGGCGACTGCTAGATTTGATGGAAAAGGAGGAGCCATGTTGAAATCCGTTTGCCGGTCCGTCGTGTTCGTATCGGTGCTCCTATCTCTCGCGGCCCCGGTCGTAGTCGCGGCCGACGCGCTTGACGACCTCAAAACCGAGCGCGACGTCGCCATTGCCCGGCGCGACTATGGGTTGGTCCGCGACATCGAACGTCGGGTCCAGGCCGAGTTGCTGATTCGCCAGTCGCGGCCGCGCGTCGCGCCGCGCCCGGTGGTCAGCGGGCCCGGTGCCGGCGCGCCGGGAGGCTTCGGCCCCGACGTGATGATCGACGCGCGCCGCGTGCGCGCGTTCGACACCGACTACCAGATGGACGGCACCATGTGGGCCGCGTTCTCGACCTACGAGGACACCGCCTACATCTACCGGTCCAATGACCACGGCGTGTCCTGGCAGCTCCTGCGGTACCTGCACTGGGTGCCGCCGGCTCCAATCAAGGACATCGGTCTTGTCGTCGGCGAAGGGGATTCTGCCTTTGTCTACGTCTTTCTTCACCAGGAAGTTGACAGCGGCGAGTGCTGGGTGATGCGTATGGATCTGGACGGACAGAATCCCAACCTGTTCGAGGTCTACGCCGGCCCGCACCGGGCGGCCGAGTTCGCTGTGTGTCGCGACTACTCCGGCGCAGACTACTGGCTCTATGCCGTGGTGACCGGCGATCGCTACGGCGACTATGGGCGTTTCCTGCGTTCGACCGACTACGGCAGGAACTGGGCGATAACCGACGAACATCGGGATTTGTGCCGTCCCCACGTCTCGGCCAGTGCCGGCTCCCACATCTTCTTCGCAGCCGTTGAGACGCCCGACTACCCGCAGCAGGTAGACGTTAGGATGAACCCTGCCTACGGCGCACCCGGTTCATGGTCCCAAGTATTGCTCTGGCGCGGGGCTGAGATCGGCGATGTCGCCGTCTCATCGGATTTCACCCTGCCATCGGAGAGCGCATCGGCCTGGGTCGCTTGGGCCGAGGACTCAGCGTCCGGCGGCGACTGGGATATTCACTACGCATGGTCGGATCACTACGGCAGCTCCTGGCATATTGACGTGCTGGCCGAGGGTCCGGGTCAGCAGCGATTCCCGGACCTGCACAGCTACACCGACCCCGGCAACGCGTGGATGAACCTGTCGTACATCTCCGAAGACGGATTCCGCGAGGTCCACCGCCGCTACTGTCATGGCAATGACCCGAGCGGTTGGTCCGAACCAACCGTCGTGAACCAGACCAGCGCCGGCACCGGTAGCGCTGTGACCCCGCGCCTCGTTTACTCGCCCGGCGCGCCCGGCACCGGCGCGGGCTGTGTGTTCGCCGGCTCAGGTTTGAGCGGGCTGTACTGGAATGCGCCCTGGATGGGCGGCACTGCCGAAACAGAGGTGCGCCAGCACCGGCGACGCCTCACGGTGACGCCCTGCCCTGCCCGTACGCGCGCGGCCATCACGTGGGATGGGCCGGCGGGTGCGCTGACCATCCACGACCGCGCCGGCCGCGTGGTCAGGACATTCGGCAGGAATTCGTCGGGCAGAATCGACTGGGACCTGACCGCGGATGACGGTCGCCGGCTTGGGCCCGGTGTCTACTTCTGCCGGTTCTCGGCCGGCGACTACCGGACGACCGAGAAGCTGGTGGTGCAGCGGTAGCAGCAGGCAGCAGACAAAACACAGGGCGGGCGCGGTCCCGCCCTGTCTGTTGTTGCAGGCTCTGACCGACGGCTGACTCCGGGAAGCTCCAAGAAGCACCCCCCAGTGCGCGGTCAGATCAGGGATTCGAGCCGCTCGGCCAGCCAGCGGGCCTGCGTGCGGCGGTTGAAACGCTCCCGGCCGACCGGCTCCGGGTCACCGTCCCCGGATGCGAACCGGTCAAGGGCGGCAACCAGCCGCGTTTCGTCGAGACCGCAGACAACCCCGGCCCCTGCCTGCAGGACCAGGTGTTCCGCCTCTTCGGCACCGCGGCCCCACACGACAATCGGCCGGCCCGCGCCAAAGTACTCATACAACTTCAATCCCACCGGCTGGCGCGGTTTGCCGATATAGAGCAGGGCAGTCGCGCCCTTCATCAGTTTGCAGACCTCTTCGTGGGGTCGCGGCCCGAGCAGCCTGACCTGCGGGTCGCTGGACAACTCCTGCCGGGCCATGGAATCAACACGGCCGGCAAGGTACAACTTCACCTGAGGACGCACCCGCATAGCCTGGACAAATGACATCAACTCGGCCTGGTTCTGCCACAGGTTGCCGACATGAACGATGCTCGGGCCGTTGAAGCTCGCGGCCGGGACTTCGAACTCAGCAGGGTCAAACCCGTTGTCAAGCACTTCTGCCTGCGGGGAAACGGCCCTTGCCGTACCTTCGTTGACTGCGAGGGTAGCGTCTGCGTGCTCGACGAGGTAGCGACGAAGTCTCCTCAGCGGAGCTCGCTGGTGACGGGGCGGCTCGGCAAACCCGGTCGGCCAGGGGTCACGGAAGTCGAGCACCAAGGGCACGTGGGCATGAGCCTTGAGTCGGACGCCCAGCAGCAGGGAGGTGAACGGCGGAGCAGACGCGAGAATAGCAGAGGGCTTCTCGGCGTCGATGATGTGCCGGCCCGCGACCGAGCCGAACGGAAGCCAGCCTACTTTGGCGTCCGGGAAAAGCAGGGAGTTGAGCAGTCGCGCACCGACACCGAGCCCTGTGCTCAGCACCGGCTGCAAGCGGCGTGTCTTTGACCGCAGGATGTTGAACAACCGGTTGGGGTCGATGCTCTCGGTGCGGTATAACTTCACTCGTCTGAGGTCGGCGAGCAGGGCTGCATCGTAGTGGTAGTAGGCGACCGGCTTGACCGTAAGCACCAACGGCTGCCAGCCGAACTCGGGCAGAAACTTGCACAACTTGGTGATGCGCATTACACCGCTCATCCCCAGCGGCGGCATGTAGTAGGAGACGACTAGAACGCGGCGCATTATGAGAAGTCCGCAGCCCGAAGTCCGAAGGACGAATCAGTGCCCGGGCAGGCTCGAAGGTTCGCGGGCATCACATCCGCTCACGCTTCCTGTCGAGGGAGCGCAGCGCGGCTCCGAAGATGAGAGCCATATCCCTTCCCTCCTGCCCGATGGTCCGTGCGTCAGCGCGTCGGTCTGGCACCGCGACCGCGAACCATGACGTGCGCTCTTCGAGGTCGAACTCTTGGGTCTTGTCCATTAGTGCTGTAGGTCGATTCTAGTCGTCATCAGACAGGAATCAAGCGCCTGGGTGCAACTGCCGGTCGGCGGCGTCATTCGTGCTTGATTCGGGGGTCGAGCCTCGACCTTCGGACTTGCGCGCCAGGTGCTGCGCAATCTGAGCCGTGACCTCCTCGGCCGGCAGTTCGACCGGTTCGAGACCCTTGAGGAACTCAAGCAGGCCGGCGATGTCAAGCGTAAGCATGTGGTCTTCTACCTGCAGCTCGGGCGGCAGGGAGCGGAAGAACGCGCCCGAGCCCAGATTGTCCTCGAGCCGGAGCAGGCTCGAGCTGATGACGTCACGGATGGCCGAGACCTCGGGGACCGGAAACGACTTGAGCTGGCGCCGAATCGCGGGAGACGAGAAGACGAAAACCTTGCCGTCCATGTCGCTGACCGCGATGCCTTGCAGGGAGAATGCCTCGGACAGGATGAAACCACAGGTCCCGCCGAGCAGGTGCACGAGGTGTGTGAACTCGGCGTCACAGAAGTAGGGGAACTGGTTCGGCGCAAGGTCAGGGAACAGGCGCTGCTTGAGCACCGGGGCGAGGCGGTAGGAGTAGCCGCCGGTTCCGGTTCCCTCGAAGACCTTCGTGTTGGCCGAGACCGCGGCGAGCGGCCGCACCAGCAGTCGCTTCTCCTTCTCGCGGTACTCAACCAGCTCCCATGAACGCCCGGCCAGCACGAAGTGATGGAATACGAAGAAAACCGTGCCGATATGCCGGCCGGTATCCGCCTCGGTCACCTCGAAGTTGCCGAAGGACTTGTCCTGGATGTTGGAATGTATCTTTCCCGATTCGACCCTGCGTTCCAGTTGCGGCCCGGTGAAGTATATGCCGGAGCGCTGCGCCTGTACCTCGCCCGAGTCAATCATGTGCCGGAACGCACGGTCAATCGCCTCATCGGTTCCGTAGACGGACCGGAGCACGCGGCGGACCGAATCGAGGGTCGCACCGATGCGGCGACGCTGGAACAGGTACGAGCCGACCTGCTGGGGAATGACGGCCAGGGACGGCGTGTACCGTTTCTCGTGCAACTGCCCGGCGCGGGCGCATTCGAGGAAGACCTCGAAGAGCATCCGCTCCCACTGGTCCTGGTACAGGCCGATGACGTAGAGGTAGGACTGGCGGCGCCGGTTGCCGCGGCCGATGCGCTGCAGCAGCGAAGAGACGTTGAACGGCGGCCGGACCAGGACGACCGCATCGATATCACCGATATCGATGCCCAGCTCGAGCGTGGAGGTACAGCAGAGCAGGCCGGTCCGCTCCCGGTTCATCCGCTGTTCGACGCTCTCTCTGACTTCCTTGGTCAGGCTGGCGTGGTGGACCCAGACCCGACCCGAAAACGGCGACCGGTCGAGCAGCTTGGCCGAAGCCTCGGCCGAGGAACGGGCATTGAAGAAACAGAGCACCTTGCGACACTCGCGGCGGGCGAGTTCGGCCACCGCGTCCGCATACCAGGTGTCGGTTATGTACATCAAGGTTTCGTCAATCTCGCGCGCTGAAGAGACCTTGACCACGCCCGGTCCCGGGAAGTAGCGCCCGCCGATTCCGAGGTCATCAATGGTCGCGGAAAGGGCGTAGTAGTGCAGGTCAGGGTTCACCAGGCGCAGCCGTTCGAGCAGCACGCGCAACTGGTCGCCCCGCGGCGTGTTGTCCAACAGGTGCAGCTCGTCGAGGATGACGGCGGACAACTCCTTGAAGATGCGCGTGTGGCGACAGAGCAGGGAGTCAAACGACTCCGGCGTCGTGATGAGCAGAAACGGCAGGCGTGACTCGTCAATGGCCGGGTGGTCCCCGGTCTTGCGGGCGAGACGCAGTTCGAGGTACGCAAGCGGCTCGGAGAGACGGCGGTGCAGGTCATTGACCAGTGCCCGCGTCGGAGAGACATAGAGAATCGAGAATCGGCCGCGTCTTTCCGGCAGGAGCCGCTCGATGGCAGGTGCAACCACGGCCTCGGTCTTGCCCGAGGCCGCGGGCGAGATGACGACGAGATTCTCCCCCGCAAGTATCCTGGGGATGGTCTCGGTCTGGACCGCGGTCAGGCGTCCGAAGCGCGAGAAGAACGGCATCCACGTGAAACGCAGCGCCGCCTTGAGTCCGCGCCCCTGACTCGGTACACGACCCGAAATGTCGGGCATTTCGGTCATGTCCCTCGCTAGGGCTACGTCCCTCGTGCGGGAAGCATCCCGGCGGCGCGCAGGCGGGCCACGTCCAGGGCCTCGACCGAGAACTTGATGAACGCCCGCACGCCTTCGATGTTCCGGCGCGACGCCTCTCGCAGCACCTTCTTCTGCTCCAGCTCGGTCAGCGCGAACCCGGGATAGGCTCGGGTGTAGACCATCACCATGGTCGAGAACGCCTCGACCAGCGCCTTGTCCGACAAAGGTTCGAGTTCGATGCGGTGTCTGATGCGGTTGGCCAGCTTGATGTAGGCATAGTCGTACGGGCTGGGCGTGGTGGCAAAGACGAGGAGGAGCGCCGGGTCGCGGTAGATGTAGGGAACCGGACGCACCCTGTTGTGAATCATCCGGTTGGTCACCTTCTTAAGGTCCGGGTCATTCTGGGACGTACGCACCAGCCCTTCCATGAAGTTGACGCTCTTGGTCAGATAGATGACGTCCCAGAGGTGGGTCACGGTCTCGGCCTCGTCAATCAGGAGCACCAGCCCTTTCAGGCCCAGCGCCCGGCACACGTAGCTGATGCCGGAAATGATGTTGCAGTAGAAGTCGGCTGCGGTGGAGAAGTCGTAGAGCGCGGGGATGCGCTGGCCGCCCTTGACCCGGTACGGGCTCCTGAGCTCGGTCGCGTACTCCTTGGTGCTTTCGCCCTCAATCCACTGCCAGAGCACCTCGCTCTCGACGTGGCCGGAGTCAATTCGTCTCAGCTTGGCCAGAACCGGACCGAGGAACACGTGGTCCGAAAGGTCAAGCTCGGCTGCCCGCAGGAGCAGGTCGCGGAACCCGTGCTCGCGCTCCTCATGGATGTAGCGCAGGTTGTGGACGATTTCCCGGTACACACGCTTGGGTCGGTGGGGCGTGACCTCGCGCGGGTCAAACTGAATCAGGCTCGTCGCCATGCCGCGGGCCAGGGCACGGTGATGCAGGTACTCAAGCAGATGGGTCTTGCCCGTGCCGTACTCCCCCTCGGCCATGTACACGTCACCCCTGCCTCGGCCGAGCTCGCGCAGGGCTCCTTCGATGACCTCGACCTGCTGCTCGCGGCCGAAGGTGAACGACTCCACATCCTGATGGGGCACGATGCCGAGCCGAAAGGCCTCAATCATCCGACGCGCCTGGACACGGTCAATGGCGGCAAAGCCCGGCTTGCCGCCTGCCGGCACCAGGTCGTCGATGCGCGTGAGCAGGCGGACCCGCTGGGTGGGAAGCCAAAGGCGCAAGCCGCTCTGGAACTGAACCAGCAGCTCGGTGCCGCGCCAGCGGGTGTCAAGAATCTCTCCTTCGCCGAAGACCGGGTGCGATACCAGGCGGGGACGGGGGCGGGGACCTGACCCGGTTCGGCCCGGCGAATTGAAACTGCGTCCCCGCTTGGCGGCGTTGTCTTCCTGACCGCCCGGGTCACGGTCCAAAGCGCTGGGCACTTCTGGTGACACTACCGCGGTCACCGCCTGGGACACGATGCGAATTGTCGGGCAGTTCGTTCGTGTCCCGCGCTGGTCATGTCCCGCCTCTTAGAACTCTTCACTCTCGACCTCGCGCTTCTGCGCCTGCTCCAGCTTCTGGGTGGTCACGCGCAGGAGTTTCTCGGCCTCCTTGCGGCCGAAGTCGAGCGAGGGGCTGGCCCGGAGTTGATGGAGCGCGTCGACCGCGGCCACGACGAACAGACGACGGTAGCCGACGTCGTACGCAAACGCCGCGACCGCCAGCTCGGCGAGCGCGCGGATGGCGGCTTCGCTCCTAGCCGGGGGCAGGGTGATTTCGTACGCGGCCTGGAACAGCTCGACGAGGCGCGTACCTAACTGCTTCAGCAGTTCGACCGGCTCGATGCCCAGTTCTTCGAGGTTGACGCGCACGCCGACCGGGTTGGTCTCGGACAGGCTGCTGCGCAGCCGCTGCTTCAACGCCTCATAGACCCCGCCCGAACCTTCGAGCAGAAGATTCTCGTCCGGCACGGCGTAGAAGAACATCGCCCCGGGAAGACGAGAGTTACCGCACTCGTCCACGAGCTGGCGCAGATTGTCAAGGGCGCGGCGCTTGTCGCGGGATGAGGCGATAGACATGCCGCGCTCGGCCTCGTCGAAGAGCAGCACGAGGCCCGAGTAGCCGATGCCGTGCACCCACTGAATGAGCGAACGGAGCATCCGGAACGCGGTCGCCTTGTCGATGCGCTCGGAAATCCGGTGCTGGGCGCGGACTTCCTTGGCCACCTCCTCGCCCTTGAGCCACTGGCAGACCTCGCTGAACCCGTCGCCGTCTTCAGCCAGAAGGCACGAGAACGCACCGCGCACCGCGTTGGAGAAACTCGTGCTCTCGGTGGCCGGCATCGTCTCAAGGTAGCGGCGCAGGTTCTCGACCCGGTCCTGCTGTGCCCGCTGCGCTGCGACCCACTTCTTCACCAGCGACTCGATGCCCTTGTCTCCGATTGCGGAGGGCTGATTTGTGGGTAGCGGTGCGGTGACGTTGGCGGCAATGCCCTTGTACACCAGTTCGAGCTTGTCGAACGGACACTCGGTCGGGTTCAGGCTGACGTAAGCGACGCAGTAGTTGTGCTTGAACGCGAGATTGCGCACCGAGTAGAGGAAGTGGGTCTTGCCGCCGCCGTAGTTGCCGGTGATGAGCTTGAAGCTGGAAAGGTTCGCCTTGAGGATTCCGTCCAGGTACTCGTCCTCGATGACCTTGAGGAACACGTCCAGTCCGACCGTGAACTCCTCGATGCCGAACTCGGGCGGCGTGCCGGTCGAGCCCAGCTTGTTCACAATCGCCTTGGCAAGCTGCTTATCCATTTTGGGTTCTGGATTGGAGATTCCGGATTGCGGATGACGGCAGCTTCTGGCTGGTCATTGGCGATTGGTAACTGGTCAGTTGCCGGCCTGACCCCGAAGAAACGTCGGTGGCGTTAGACATGCTCATGCTTCCTTCATGAACGAGACATATGAGTAATGCGTTCCTTCCCCTTCTTCGTTGTCCGGAACCCAGAGTGAACGGGCCTTTTCGGTCGTCGCGTCGAAGTTGGCGACGTGCAGCTTGAGCCGGTCTTCGCCGACCTGGAACTGGCCGGCCTGGCGCAACCGGAACAGGTCGTAGCTGAACCGGATGCGGGGATACTCCACGAACTTCTCCTGGGTCGGGTTGAGCTTGAACCCGGGCGGCTGCAGAAGCATCGTAATCTCGGCCAGCAGGTCGAGCAGGAACACGCGCGTGCCCGGCGCCAGGTTGTTCAAGGTCAAGATGCGCTGATACGCGGAGTGCATCAGCCGGGCGAGCCTGCCCGGCTCAACTGACTTCTCCTTCAGCCGCTCATAGTACGCCCGGAGCGTGCGCGCCAGCTCAGCCGGCACCAGCTTCAGCCCGGACTTCAGCTTCTCAATCTCCGGGCCCCAGAACACGGTCGCGGTACCGGCATCGAAGTCAGTGCGCAGGGTGAACAAACCGACTCTGAGCATCGGCAACTGGCCTTTGACCGCGAGGCCTGAGCCTTCCAGCCCGGCCACAAGTCTCCGGCCGAACTCAAACCTGAACTCCTCGCGGCTCTTCGCCACGGCCTCGGACTCTTCCTTCAGCCACGCGAGCACCCTAGCCCTTGCCTCGGACTCAGGGAACGCCTGGGCCAGTCGGGCGAGTTCCTCCAAGGCCTTGGCGCGGACCGTGGCGTTGTTGACCGGGTCGGCAAGCAGCGGACGATAGGCGACGAGCCGCTTGGCCAGCTTGTGGGCCTGGCCGGAGAGGCTCTCAAGCAGTTCGACAAGCCCTTCCATAGCCTTTGAGTATATGCCTGAGGCAGCAGAAGTCAATCTGACGGAGACAGACCCGGACGCGCGGCATGTTGACCGCCACTGCGCTTGACTCGCGGTAGATTTGGTGTAGATGTTGAGTATGGCGCGCGAGAACTGTCGTCACTCGGTTGCGGCCCGGTTGCGGCGGGGCACGGCTCGTCGTGCGCTGAAGAAAGTCGTGCGCAGACGGGACATTGAGGGCTACTCAGAGGCGGCAGAGGACTTGGCCTACTGGCTGTCCCGGAGCCCGGACGAACGCATCGCCGCGGTTGAACACCTGAGGAGAACGCATGCCGGAAGTTCAGCAAGACTTCAGAGAACTGCTCGCGTTGTTCAACGCGCACGCAGTTGAGTACGTCGTCGTTGGTGCACACGCCCTCGCTTTCCACGGAGTCCCGCGCTATACCGGGGACCTTGACGTCCTTGTTCGGCCCGAGAACACGAATGCCCGGCGTATCCTTGCGGCCCTGGATGAGTTCGGGTTCGCGTCACTGGGGTTGACGCCCGAGGACTTTTCGCAGCCCGGCAAGGTCGTGCAGCTGGGCGTGGCGCCGGTCCGTGTCGACATCATCACCTCGCTAACCGGCGTGTCGTGGGAGGATGCATTTGCCGGACGCGAGGCCGGCACATTCGGAGGCCTGAAGGTCAGCTACCTGGGCAGGAAACAGTTCGTCCAGAACAAGCGTGCCGTGGGCAGGAAGAAGGACCTCGCCGACCTCGAGGCCCTGGGTGAGGAGTAGGACCCGGAACCCTCGTCCGCTCCACGGCCCGAGGCGCAGAAGTCAATCCGACTGAGATAGCTCCGGACGCGCCGGCCCGCTGCCTCGGCAGTGAACTCAACCGCCACCCCGTGCTTCTCGCCGAGGCGGCGCGAATCCTCCGGCATCGGTTTCAGTATCGCCCTGACCGCTCTCTCATCCAGCGGTTCAAAGACCACCACTTCGTCTAACCGGTTGATGAACCCG
>CAZQFS010000075.1:0-2632 GCA_964592755.1 uncultured bacterium
GACCGGCCGCCTACTCGCTCCGGTACGACATCCCGATTGTCATCGGCCATCTCCTCATCCAGCACCGACCGGGTCGACCTCCCTATGTCGGCATGATCGAACCACCCATCGACTTCTGCCGAACCGGCAACCGCGATGAGGACGTAACTTCGCTCACCGCGCTCATCGCCCGGCGTCTGAACGAACTCATTGCCGAGCATCCCGACCAATGGCCGGTGTTCCGTGCCGGGTGGAAATGAAACAGACCCGCGTTCGCGTCCGGCTCCTGGCTGATGGTCGGCTGCCCGCACGGCAGACAAGCGGCGCTGCCGGCTTTGACCTTGCCGCAGCCGAATCCGTGACCATCGCCGCCGGCAGCTTCGCTCTGGTTGCAACCGGCATCGCGCTGGAAATGCCGTCCGGTCTTGAGGCGCAGGTTCGCCCCCGGTCAGGTCTTGCCGCGCACCACGGTGTCGGGCTGCTCAACTCGCCGGGGACTATAGACGCCGACTATCGCGGCGAAATCAAAGTCATCATGTTCAACCTGGGCCGGCGGCCGTTCCGCGTCCGGCGTGGCGACCGCATCGCTCAGCTCGTCTTTGCCCGGCCGGCCAGCGTCAAGCTGGAGCAGGCAGGCAGGCTGAGAAGGACGGCTCGCGGCGGCCGCGGTTTCGGCCACACCGGATGAACACGCCGACCGGCCCGCACCTGCGCATCTGCCTGGTCTCTGCCGCATACCGCCCCTACCCCTCAGGTGTAAGCGAACATGTCCACCACCTTGCGCTGGAGCTTCACCAGCTCGGCCATCACGTCCACGTTCTGACAACCAACTTCCCCGGCCCAGAAGAAGCGGCCGACCCATTCCCGGTGACTCGCTTCGGCCGCGCCCTGCTCATCCCGATGAACCGCTCTTATGCGACCCTGCCGGTTGGACTCAGAATGGCAGGACAGGTAGAGCAGTTCTTGGCCGGGAACCGATTCGACATCGTGCACTGCCACGGCATGTTCTGGCCCGAGATATCGTACTGGGCCATGCGCCACAGCAGGGCAAAGAACTTTGTCACCTTCCTCACCGCAGGCTTCCGTATCCATACGTTCGGCTCCGGGTTCTTCCAATGGTTGTTTCGGCGGCAGCTTGCGAACCTTCACGGCCGCATCGCCATCTCAAACCGCGCGCGGCAGGCCGCCGAGCCCTACGTGCCGGGCGAGTGGCGTATCATCCCCTGCGGCGTGGACCTCGATAGGTTTCGGCCCGGGTTGCCGCGACCATCGGTCTACGAACCCGGACGTCCCGCCATCCTGTTCCTCGGACGCTTGGACGCGCGCAAGGGGATCGAAGTGATGCTTCGGGCCATGCCACTCGTCCTCAAGTCGGTCGCCAGCGCCCTGCTGGTCGTAGTCGGCCGCGGACCGATGGACCGAACCGCGCGGGCTATCGCCGCGCAGCTCGACATCGCAGCGGCGGTACGTTTTGTCGGCGGAGCAGACCCGAACGAACTGCCGGCGTACTACTCGGGTTGCGACGTATACTGCTCGCCGGCCCTCGGCGGCGAGACACTGGGAATCGTGCTGCTCGAAGCCATGGCTGCGGGCGCGCCCGTGGTGGCGGCGAGAATCCCTGGCTACGACGAAACCGTCCGCGATGGCATCGATGGCCTGCTCTGCCCTCCAGGCGAACCCGAACCCCTGGCCCGGCACATCATTTCAGTGCTCACCGACCTTGACCAGCGCAGCCGGCTGAAGGCCGCCGGGCTGTCCCGCGCACAGGAGTACGCCTGGCCGCTCATCGCTCGGCGCACGCTCGACTTCTACTTGGAAATCCTGAACCGCTAGACCGACTGACTGGACTGCCCGGCCAGGGCTTCTGCCAACTGCCTGAAGGCCTGCGGTGACAAGTTCTCGGCCCGCACCCGCGGGTCAATCCCGCAACGGGCGAGCACTTCGACCAGGCGCTCCCGGTCCAATAACACCAGGGACGACAGGTTGTTGAGGATTGTCTTGCGGCGCTGACCGAAGCACGCTTTCACCGTCCGGCGGAACCAGGCCTCGTCGCCCACCTCGAACAACGGCTGCTCCCGTCGGAGAATCCTGAGCGCAGTTGAAACCACGTCCGGCCTGGGTTTGAACCGGTCCGGCGTGATGTTGAAGAGCCGCTCGCGCCGGGTCAGACGCTCAAAGAACACGGTCGGCACGCCGTAGGCCTTTGTTCCGGGCCGGGCCAGCAGTCGCTCGGCAAACTCGCGCTGAACCGTGACCACCGCGCTCTCCCAGCGGTCGATGAGGTCAAGCAGACGGAAGAGCATCTGAGAGGCGATGTGATAGGGCAGGTTGCCTATCACCTTGAGAGCCTCGCCGAATCCAAAGTCGTAGGTCATGAAGTCGGCGTGGACCACTTCGAGTCGCTCGCTCGCAAGCTCGCGGCTCAAACCATGTGCCAGCCGCTCATCCAGCTCGACCGCGACGACGCGTGCGCCCGTCTCAAGCAGTCTGCGGGTGAGAATCCCTTTGCCCGGGCCGATTTCAAGGACTCTGTCCCCGGGACAGACCCCGAGCGCCGCAACCAGGGCGTCGGCGGTCGGCTCGTGGGTGAGGAAACACTGCCCCAGACCTTTACGCGGCCGAAGGTGTCTCATGACAAAGCACTCTCAGGAGT
>CAZQFS010000075.1:2732-3986 GCA_964592755.1 uncultured bacterium
CCATATGTGATGTTGCCGGCAATTGAGATGTATAGCCCCTTCTCGGTCGCCCACTCGGCGGTCTTCCGGTCCCCGGAAAAGCAGTGGAGCACGCCTGCGTAGTGGCCGTGTTCGTCAACGATGACCCGAGCCCGGCCCGCCGCGTCTCGTACGTGAATGACCATCGGCATGTCAATCATCCGGGCCAGCTCAATCTGGGCGTGAAACGCGGTCTCCTGGTTCGACCGCGACGAAATGCCCCGGAAGAAGTCCAGCCCGATTTCGCCAATCGCCTTGACCTTCGGGTCGATGCACAAGTCCTTCAAGGTCTGGACGTCCATCGGACGGAACCGGTCAGCCTCGTGGGGATGCACGCCGATTGCGCAGTAAAGGTTCGGCCGGTTCCGGCAGAGCGCCACCGCCTGCTTGCTGTCCGGCACGCTCTGGCTCGCCGTCATGATTCCCGCGACCCCTGCCTGCTGGGCCCGCTTGAGTACGACCGCGAAGTCGCCCGTGAACTGGGCGTCGGTCAGATGACAGTGAGAATCAAAGAAGTGCAGACCGTCGCTTGCCTGGCCCTGCGTACGCGCCATGGGCTACGAGACCGCGGCGCCGGCCGGAACTGACCGGTCCGGCACAACCAGTGCCATGCCGTCACCACTCACCGCCGCGAGCAACATGCCGTTCGACTCGACCCCGCGGATTCTCGCCGGTGCCAGGTTGGTCACCACGACGATGAACCTGCCCACCAACTCGTCCGGCCGATAGGCCTGGGCGATGCCGGCCACAATCTGACGCTGCTCCGCGCCAAGGTCGACCTGGAGCTTGAGCAGCTTGTCTGCTCCCGGGACCCGCTCGGCCGCCAGTATTCGGGCGACCTTCAGCTCGAGCTTCTTGAACTCGTCAAACGTTATCACGTTCCTCTCCTTTGACCGAGGCAGGTCGGCTGCAACTGCCCCTTCCTGCCTGCCCAGTCTTTCAATCTGAACCCTGATGGTCGCCTCGTCAATCTTGCCGAACAGGACCTCAACCGGACCCAGCTCTGCCGGCAGGGCCGCCTGCGCCGCGTCGTCCCACGAACGCCGGCCCAGCCCGAGCATCGTCCCGAGTTTCCGGCTCGTGTAGGGCAGAAACGGGTGGAGCAGCACCTCAAGCGCCGACACCAGCCGCAAACAGACGTTCATGGTTCGGTCGCAGCGGCGGCGGTCCTCCGTGAAGCTGCGCCACGGTGCTTCGTAGTCAAAGTACCGGTTGCCCAGTGCCGGCAGACCCATC
>CAZQFS010000075.1:3996-5172 GCA_964592755.1 uncultured bacterium
GACGAGATCCGGCCCGGTGAGCCAGTGTTTGTGGACTACCTGGATTCGGACGTCTTTACAGTAGACCCGCAGATAGCCACTCCCTACGTCCAGAACTACAACGTCAACCTGCAACAGGAACTCTGGGGCGACACGGTTCTGGAAGTGGGCTATGCGGGTTCTGCCGGACGGAAACTTTTCCGCTACAGGGACATCAATCAGCCGCCCAATCCGGGCCGGTGCCGCCTGAATTGCCTTGACGATTTCCTGCGAACGTTCGTCATCCGGACACGCATCCGGTACCCGGCCGCCGTAGTTCTTCTTGATGAAGACCGCGACCCGATTGACGAAATTGCCCAGCACGTCGGCCAGTTCGTTGTTGTTGCGGGCGCGGAAATCGTGCCAGGTGAAATCTACGTCCCGGTTCTCGGGCAGGTTCACCGCCAGAGCATAGCGCAGCGCGTCGGCCGGGAACTGCTTCAGGTAGTCAGGTAACCATACCGCCCAGTTACGCGAGGTTGACAGCTTGTCGCCTTCCAGGTTCAGAAACTCGTTGGCCGGGATGTCGGCCGGCAGCACAAAGCCGGTATGAGCCATCAGCATCGCCGGCCAGACAATCGCATGGAACACGATGTTGTCCTTGCCGATGAAATGGACCAGCCGGGTCTTCTCGTCCCGCCAGTAGTCCTGCCAGCGCTCAGGCCGGCCGGTCTGGCAGGCCCATTCCTTGGTCGAGGATATGTAGCCGATCGGCGCGTCGAACCAGACGTACATCACCTTCCCCCGCGCCTCGGGCAGCGGTACCGGTACGCCCCACGACAGGTCCCGCGTGACCGACCGGTCCGCCAGCCCGCGCGCGAACCAGCCTTCACAGAACCGCCTCACGTTCGCCTTCATGCTTGTCTTCGACCCGACCCAATCCCGCAGTTGCGCCTCGAAACGCGACAAGGCAAAGAACCAGTGCGTGGTCTCGCGCACCTCGGGAATCGCGCCGCAGGTCTTGCACTTCGGGGCGATGAGGTCGAACGGCTCAATCCACTTGCCGCACGCCTCGCACTGGTCGCCACGTGCCCCCGGGTTGCCGCAGACCGGGCAGGTCCCCTCGACGTAACGGTCGGCGAGGAACATCCGACATCCCGGGCAGTAGAGCTGACGCGTCGTCTCCGGCCGCAGGAATCCCCGCTCGTGCACCCTGAG
>CAZQFS010000075.1:5182-14647 GCA_964592755.1 uncultured bacterium
AAATCCTGGGCGGTCTGGTGGTGCACCGGCAGCGAGGTGCGGGAGTAGCTGTCGAACTCGATGCCGAACTCCTCGAACGAACGTTTGATCGACGGGTGATACCGGTCCACCACTTCGCGCGGGCTGATTCCGGCCTGCCGCGCAGCCAGCGTGATCGGCACACCGTGCTCGTCCGACCCGCAGATGTAGAGCACGTCCGACCCTCTGAGCCGGTGGTACTTCACAAAGATGTCCGCGGGAAGGTATGCGCCGGCCAGGTGACCAAAATGTATCTCCCCGTTGGCATAGGGGAGCGCACTTGTCACCAGTAGCTTCACGGCGCAAAGGATAACCGCCTGCACCGCCAAGTCAAGCCAGCCGGACTTGACCTGCGCTTGATTGTCTCTAGACTCAGGCGGTATGGACAGAAAGCACATCTTCGTGATTGACGATGATGGCAGCGCGCGTCTGCTCATGAGGAAGATGCTGGAGCCGGCCGGCTACCGTGTGTCCGAGGCAAAGAACGCGCTCGAGGCGTTCAATATCGACCCCAAGGACCCGCCTGACCTGGTCATTCTTGACCTGGCCATGCCCGGCATCAGCGGCCACAAGGTCCTGGCTTCTTTCAAGTCGGACCCGGGCTTCAAGTCGCCGGTCCTCATCGTCTCGGCACACACCGACCCGGATAGCACCCAGGCGGTGGCCGCAGCCGGAGCCGACGGCTTTGTTGCCAAGCCGGTTCGCCGCGAGCAACTGCTTGCCGTCATCGCCGACCTACTGGCCAAGCGCGACGCACAGCCATAGCCTGTCCGGTCGCCGCGCCGGTTGTGAGCGGTCAGGCGGTCGGGCCGTACCGGGTCAAACCACATGGTCAATGTCAGGAGTTGAACGATGATACTCGTAGTTGCGGAACAGCGTGAGAACGAACTCAAGAAGGTGACGTTTGAGTCCCTGCTCGTCGGCTACGCGGTTGCCGGACACGGGTCCGGCGAGCTGGCCGCCGCCGTTGTCGGCTCAGGCATCGCCGACCTTGCCCGGCACATCGTGAGGTTCGGCGTCTCCCGGGTCTTCACCCTTGACGCTCCCGAGCTGGCGTACTACACCCCGGACGGATGGGCCGGCTCCCTCGCCGCCCTCTGCCGTGAGCACAAGCCCGACGTAATCATCACCAGCGCCACCATCCAGGGCCGGGACCTGTCTGCCTCGCTGGCCGCCCGGCTCGAAGCCCCGCTGATTCCGGACTGCATCGCCTTTGAGTTCGACCCATCCGGCCGCCTCATCCTCACCCGGCCCATGTACGCGGGCAAAGTCCTCTCCCGGTTCAAGGCTCCGCCTGACGGCGCCGTCGTCGTCTCGCTCCGTCCGCGTGCGGTCGGACTCCAGGCCGAAACCGGCAGCGAAGCGCCGGTGGTCGCGGCCGACTGCCGGCCGGCCGAGCTGCGGACCCGGGTTGCGGAGATCGTCAAGGCTGTAACCCGAACCGTGGAGCTGACCGAAGCCGAGGTCATCGTCTCCGGCGGCCGGGGCATGAAAGGACCGGAGAACTACGCGCTGCTTGAGGAACTTGCCCAGGTCGTGGGCGCAGCGGTCGGCGCTTCCCGCGCCGCGGTTGACGCGGGCTGGCGCGACCATCAGTTCCAGGTCGGCCAGACCGGCAAGACCGTTGCCCCGTCGCTCTACATAGCCTGCGGCATTTCCGGCGCGATTCAGCACCTGGTCGGCATGATTGGCTCCAAATGCATCGTCGCCGTCAACAAGGATTCGGAGGCCAACATCTTCAAAGTCGCCGACTACGGGATTGTCGGCGACCTTTTTACGGTCGTCCCCGTGCTCACCGAGGAGTTCAAGAAGCTGAAGGCGCAGAGTACCTAACGCCGTCACAAACGCCATGCGTCCTAGTCCCATCCTGACCCATGCCTGATACCACCCAGACCGACATCAGCGATGTGCAGGAGGTGCTTGAACGGGTGCTCGATATCTCAGAGCCGCCGGTGGCGCGCTGCCGCCTGCTCTCGTCCGGCTTCGGGCCGTCCCACACGCTCAAGACCGAGGCCGAGCTGACCGGGACCCGGGCCTGCCTCGGCTGCGGCAACTGCGTCGACATCTGCTCTCTGCTTGCGCGCGAACCGGCCCGGCTGAAGAAAACCGCCCAACGCACTTCGCTCGCACTCGAGACCATGGTCGGCACCGACTGCGACCGTTGCTACGCCTGCGTCATGTCCTGCCCACAGGTCGATACCACTCTGAAGCACTACATCGTCCGCACCCGCACGGTCGAGCAGATGAAGCACCTCCTGGAGCGGCTCGCGCCGACCGACGATTACTACCTGGATGCGTTCATCGAGGAGGCCGATAATGGCTGAAGCCAACCTGGTCGACATCTACATCATGGGAGAACGGCACCGCGTGCCTGATTCCCTCACCATCCTGCAGGCTTTCGAGTATGCCGGGTACAAGCTCGTGCGCGGAGTCGGATGCCGGGGTGGTTTCTGCGGCGCGTGCGCGACCGTTTACCGCCTGCCCGGCGACTACCACCTGAGGTTCGCCCTCGCCTGCCAGACCAGGGTCGAACCCGGCATGCAACTGGCGATGGTCCCGTTCTTCCCTGCCCACCGTTCACGCTACCGGCTCGCCGAGCTCAAAGGCGAGGCAGCAGAAGTACTCGACCTGTACCCTGAGCTGCTGCGCTGCTACGGCTGCAACACCTGCACCAAGTCCTGCCCCCAGGACATCGACGTGCTCGGCTACGTCGCGGCGATGGTACGCGGCGACCTGGCCGCCGCCGCCGACATCTCGTTCGACTGCATCATGTGCGGGCTCTGTGTTTCACGCTGCCCGGCCGAGCTGGTCAAACACCACGCCGCCCTGCTCTGCCGCCGTATCTACGGCCGTAGGCTGGCCCCGAAGTCCGCCCATCTGACCCGGCGGTGCGAGGAAATCAGAGCCGGGAGATTCAGCGGTGACCTGGCCGCTGCCAGGCAGCTCTCCCAGGACGAACTCAGGAAGCGCTATGCGGCACGCGACATCGAACCGGGAGAATAAGATGCACAGGTCCTATCTGTCCCATTGGTCCCATTCCTCCACCAGGGAGCGGGCATGAGCTACCCTTCCAGTATGCAGGATTCCCTGGCCAAGGTCGTCGCCTCGCGCGAACGCAGGATGGCCGAGCAGTTCCCCCGCGCCACCGCAGAAGACAAAGAGCAGATTCTCAGGGAGAACCACCCGGACTACCGGGCCGAGACGTTCGCCGAGCTCCGAGTCGGCCCCAACGCGGGCGGCCGCACTCCGAAGGAACTGGCTCTGCTCCTTGAGGCCGACTCGATGCTCGAGCCTAAACAGGTGCCGCTCGATGCGCCCGACTACTCGGTCGACGTGCTCGTCATCGGTGGCGGCGGTGCCGGGTGTGCCGCAGCTATCACGGCCGACTCGGCCGGCGCCTCAGTGCTCATCGCCACCAAGCTCCGTCTCGGCGACGCCAACACGATGATGGCCCAGGGCGGCATCCAGGCCGCCGACAAAGAGAACGATTCGCCCGCCATCCACTACCTCGACGTTCTGGGCGGCGGTCACTTTGCCAACGACCCGGACCTGGTCGAGGCGCTGGTCACCGACGCGCCGGAGTCACTCGCCTGGCTTGAAGACCTGGGTGCGATGTTCGACAAGAACCCGGACGGCTCGATGAAGACCATCCACGGTGGCGGCACCTCGCGCCGGAGGATGCACACCGCCCGCGACTACACCGGCGCGGAAATCATGCGCACCCTGCGCGACGAAGTCCGCTCGCGCGAGCACATCACCCTGCTGGAGTTCTCGCCCGCCATCGAATTGCTTACCGACAAAGGAGGCACCGTCACCGGCGCGGTCCTGCAGAACCTGAACCTCGGTCGCTGCGCCGTGGTTCGCGCTCGCGTAGTCATCATCGCGACCGGCGGAAGCGGCCGGCTCCACTACCAGGGCTTCCCGACCTCGAACCATTATGGCGCCACCGCGGACGGGCTGGTGCTTGCCTACCGCGCCGGCGCTCGCCTCGCCTTCATCGACACCATGCAGTACCACCCGACCGGCGCGGCGTATCCGCAGCAGATACTCGGCCTGCTCGTCACCGAAAAGGTTCGCTCCATCGGCGCCCAGCTTGTCAACTCCGAAGGCGAGCAGTTCATCTTCCCCCTGGAGACTCGCGACGTGGTCGCCTCGGCCATCATCCGCGAGTGCGGCCGGGGCCGATGCATCACCACGCCGACCGGGGTCCAGGGTGTCTGGCTCGATACGCCGATGATCGAAACCAGACGCGGCCCGGGCACGGTCAAACGTGAACTACCTGCCATGGTCCGCCAGTTCGGCCGCCACGGCATCGACATCGCCAAAGAGCCGATGCTCGTCTATCCCACTCTTCACTACCAGAACGGCGGCGTCGCCATCAAGCCCGACTGCTCCACCAGCGTACCCTATCTGCTCGTTGCCGGTGAGGCATCCGGCGGCGTGCATGGCCGTAACCGCTTGATGGGCAACTCATTACTCGACGTTGTCGTATTCGGCCGTCGGGCCGGCGAAGCCGCGGCCCGCGCGGCCAAAGACCGCGCCGGCGACCTGCAACTCAGCCTCGCCCATGCCGAGCGCTGGCGGGCCGAACTCGCGTCCAAAGGCATCGCCCCTGACGTCAAGTCCCCCCTGCTCCTGCCCGACTACACCCGCAAGACCTGATGCCCGCCCCTCGTTTTCTTAACCCTTTCACCCCTCAACCCCTCTCCTGACATGGACTTCTCCTTCTCGGAAGACGCCGAGATGGTGCGCTCGACCGCGCACGAGTTCCTGCGGCGCGACCTGCTGCCCCAAGAACCGAAGTTCTTGAACTCAAAGGACGAAGCCGAACGCAAGGCTATCGCTGACGCCGCGACCGACAACCTCAAAGAAATGGGCCTGTACTCTGCCGGCGTACCCGAGCAGTTCGGCGGCGCCGGGCTCGGGGTCATCGAAACCTGCGCCCTGGCCGAAGAACTCGGCCACACCATAATCCCGGTCCAGTGGGGCGAGCTTACGCCGCTGCTCTACGAATGCTCCGACGCTCAGAAAGATGCTTACCTCAAGCCCGTGGTCGAAGGCACAAAGACGTACGCCATAGCGTTCAACGAACCCGCTCCTGCCCGACACTCGACCACTCGACCACCGGGCCGCTTGACCACTCCGCAGGCCATGCAAACCGTGGCCAGGTCCGAGGGCGACGACTACGTACTCACGGGCGAGAAACTCCTCTCCCGTCTTGAGTTCGACTTCTGCCTCGTCTTCGCTTCCGCCACAGGTCCTGCGGGTCCCATAGGTCCTACTTGCTTCATCCTCGACCGCGTCATAGCTGACAGCGAACAGCAGGCGGCGAACGGCATCCCCTCGCTTACCCTCAACGACTGCCGCGTGAGCAAGAACAGCGTGCTCGGCAGCCCGGGCAAGGCGCGCTCCCTCGGCCGCAAGTGGTTCCCGCTCACGCGCATCATCCGCGCGGCCGCTGTGCTCGGCGCGTGCGACCGATTACTTGCCGTCAGCGCCCAGTACGCCCACGGCTGGAACTCACTCGGTCGGCCGGTCCACGAACGCGCCTCTATCCAGCAGGCCCTGGCTGACTCAGCCGGTGACATCGAAGCCCTGCGCTGGCTTGTCTACCACACCGCCTGGCTCGCCGCCGAGGACAGGAAGGTCGAGTACGATTCCATGCTCGTCAAGCTCCAGGCGCAGAAGGTCCTCACTGACACAGTCAACCGCTCGGTTCGCATCCACGGCGGCACCATGCCGCCGATTGCCGAATGGCTCGCCCGGGCCGCGTCCGACGACACATCCGACGCCCTCCGCTTCGCGGTCAGCCGCGAGACCGTGTCCCGCCTTCTCCCCTAGCCCGCGCCTGCCTGACAACCGCCAAGCACGCCAAGGCCGCCAAGGTCAGGACTCGGCCGCGTTGCGGGCGACTTCGCGGGCAAGGTTCGCATCGTGCATCCTAGGCGCGGCCCGCTCCACCTCTGCCCCCCACTCCGGCGACTCGGTCCCGTGCTCGACCTGCTCGTGCCGGCGAGTCGGTCGAATGCCCCGTGCGATAGCGGCCTGAGGGTAGAGCCCGTGTTTGACAACCGGGATGGGGAGGCGTAGGATTCAGTCAGGACAAAGGCTCGGATGACGACGAAACTCTGGCCTGTAATACTCGCGGTCGGTTTGACTGCCGGGGTAGGTGTTGGCCAGGAGGTGATAGATTCCGTGGATGTTGGCTCGTGGGGGCAGCACGCGCTGACCTACAACTCGCGGGCCGGGGTCATCTACGGGCTGAGTTGGAACGGGGCCAAGTTCTTCGCCATCGCCTGCTCGACCAACACTCTCATCGCGGAGATTCCGCTCCGGTATCCGATGGACATCGCCTACGACCCCATCGACAATAAGGCCTTTGTCTCCTACTCCTACCGCGGTGAAGACTCGGTTCTCGTGATTGACGGGAACACGCATTCGCGGCTTGGGGCCTTTCCACTTTCTGGAGTCTGGTCGCTCCTCTATGACTCGGTCAGCAACCGGCTGTACGCCAACTGCGCCTACGACGACGAGATTGCTGTAATTGACTGCGCGGCCGAATCGGTGCTGTGCCGGATACCGGTCCCAGGCGAGCCGGTGAATCTGACCATCAACACCCGGCACCGCAAGCTCTACTGCCAGAACGACGTGAACATGACCGTGTCGGTCATCGACATGGCCACCAATCAGATTATCACCAACATCTACACCGGCAGTTGGTTCTTCTGCGCGGCATACAGCGAAGTCGCGGACAAGTACTACTGCGACGGATTGGACATCGCCGTCGTCTGCGGCTCGGGCGACTCGCTCATCAAGCAGATTGACCTCCCTCGTGGCTACCAGACTAGGAGGATGTTGTCGGTCGAGACTGAGTCGATTCTCATGGTCGCGACGAATAGTGGCGGGTCTGACTCAGTCTGGGTGGTCGATGTAGTGCGAGATACAATGGCGGGCGCGGTTTGCGTAAGTAGGCAACCGTGGGTCCTGACCCGCAGCCCGCGGACGCAATTGGTGTACTGCGCGAGTACCGTCCATGACATCGTCTCCGCAATCGCGGGAGATGGGTCTCGAGTCTTGACGGAGATCACCGTTGACGAGGGCCCTCAGTCTCTGGCAGTTGCGCCTGAGTACGGTCTTCTTTACGTAGGTCACGGCGGTTTCACGCCGATGGTCTACGTCTTGCGGGACGAGGTTGGCCTGGCGGAGCCGCCATGCACCGGGTCTCCCAAGCCGGCCGATGCAGCCACCGTGACCGGTTGTCGGTTCGATGCCCTAGCACGTGCCCTGTTGGTTGACATTGCTGGGCGTCCGGTCGCTCGTTTGACGCCCGGCTACAACGACCTGTCGGACTTGCCGCCTGGGGTCTACGTTGTAGTGGAGCCTGGGCAAACCAGGCACAGAAAGGTGGTGAAGCTGAAGTAATCAGCGAACGGCCGGGTGGCTGCGCCTCGGCTGCTGGGCCCGGTGACCGATAGAGGCCAATCTATCAAGGAGGAAGAGATGCAGAGCAAGTTATTGCTCGTTGGCATCATTGTCGCACTCTCGGCGGGCGCGGCCGCATTCCAAGGCGGTAAGCTGCTCGTAATCGCCAAGGATTCGCTGGTCGGCGCGGTACAGCCGCCGGCCGACTGATTCGGATTCGATGGCTGGCTGTCAGCGTCGGCAGATTGACCGGGCGGGTGAGGGGGATAGAATTATGGCGTTGGACTAGACCCAATGCAGTCCAGATTGTCCGTAGTCGCAGTCTTGCTCGGCCTCGCGGCGAGCGCGGGGCGGAGCCAGCCCTATGTTGAGGATAGTATCAATGTCTTCAATACGTGGGTCGGGAGCCTCTGCTACAACAGCGCTAGCGACGTCATCTACGCAGCCAGCGAGAACGGAGTCGTCTTCGCGATATCGTGCTCCCGGAACCAGCTCATCTCGATGATCTTCGTCGACGGTCGGGCGTTTCGTCTCACTTACAGTGCGACCAGCAACAAGGCCTACGCGTCCGTTTTCAACGACTACATTGATTCGGTGCTGGTGATAGATTGATTCTGGGGGACACAATACTGGATTATTGACGAGAGCGCGGGTTCGGCAATTCTCTGATGCATGGCTCGATTGGCCCGAGTGGTCGTTCCTTCTGTTCCTCTCACGTCACCCAGCGCGGCGTTCGTCGGCAGAGAGTGCAGCCGATGCTGGAGCGGGCAAGAGACTGGCCTGAGTTCCTGGACCAAGGGATCAAGCCTTCCGAGCTGCGTGCCCTGCGCCGACACAACCGGACCGGTCGTCCGTTGGGCTCAGAGGAGTTCATCACTCGCGCAGAACAGACAGTCGGCAGAAGCCTCCGCCCACGTAAGCCTGGCCCCAAGGGACCATGGAAGCACAAGCCGGAGCGAGGACGGCAGGACTGATAATTGAGTGTTATGTCCCTTGAATTAGGAATTGCCACCGGAATTACCTGTCGGCCCGAAGCCGCGCGCGGGCACCCGGTCACTCGTACATCATGTAGTTGAGGTGGACGGTCGTCCTAACGCTCTTATTGGATACCGAAGAGAACGTGTTGTCGTAGACGATGTAGTACTTGCCCGTACCGACGGACACGTCGAACGTGCTCGTCGTCAATTGCCCTGAGTAGTACGCGGGATTCACAGCGTGCCCGTTCGACCAGTTGGTGTAATCGGTCTCGGTCATTATCAGCACCTTGATGTCGTTCCCGCTGCCACCCGACGCTGTGAACGACCCTTCCAGGTGCGGGCTGTACATGATGCCCGTCACCGTGACTGTGTAGTACCGCCAGGTACGGGCCTCCACCGTGAACGTCGAATTCGCGACGACGTCGGAGTGCGGAACTAGCTGCGGTACGGGCTCTTTGTGGCACGCAAGCGTGCCCAAGCTCATGGCAATGACCGCGGCCACTGCGTGGATGGATATCCTCATGCTTCCTCCTCTGTTGCTCGTGACGCTGGCTTCGCTCCTCATATGTCGACCTGATGGCGTGTGAGAGGCCGCGAGTTGCGCCACCCACCAGGCCAACGCTGATGTAGTTGTATCGACTTCAGTCGCGCCAGTGCTCCTATTATAGGTCGGGTCGCCCTGCAGTCAAGCGCACGCAGAGCACACAAAGCAGGCCGTCAGGCCTGGCAGCAGAGGCCTGCCGGCCGGTCGCACCTTGCGCGAGGGGCCGCCGTCACGGGTTGGCGGGCAGCCCGATGTTGAAGACGCCGCTGCGGACCGTCTCCAGCACGCTGCGCGTCAATCCTTCGATCTCGACCCATGGCCGTGTTCAGACCAGGATGTCGGGTTTGGCCGGCAGCTTCACCTTCCAGACGTTGAACGCCTCGGCCGCGATGCGGGCGACTTCGTGGGCAAGGTTCGCATCGTGCATCCTGGGCGCGGCCCGCCCCAGTTTGGCAAGCAGGTTGAACGAGCCCGGCTGGTGTCGGTCCATCAGCAGGGCCATAC
>CAZQFS010000076.1:0-14353 GCA_964592755.1 uncultured bacterium
TGGACGCGCCGGTGTCGGACATCCACCACACCGGCACAACAGTCACCCAGTTCGCGCCATCCTGAGCCAGCTGCCAGAGCATGTCCACGGCGAGTTCGTGGTTGTACTGATACTGTGCCGACACCCGCGCGAAATCGATGCCCTTGATCATCTCATCCGGCCCGGCCACCTGAGCCGAGGCCGTGCCAGCCAACATCGCAGCCATTGTAGCCGCTGCAAACCACTTGTTGAACGTCATCTCAATTTCCTTTCAGTCATTCGCACTCCGCTGTCGTTCTGAGGCGCAGCCGAGGAATCGCCGGCCCGCGGTTCCCTGCCCCGCACTTCGCGCTCATCACTCGTTCCGCGCCTACTCCAGCTTCAGAACCTTCACCCGGTCCAGACTCTGTCCGGTTTCCGCGATAATCGCGTACACCCCGGCAGGAACAGACCGGCCGTCATCGTCCTTGCCGTCCCAGACGACCGAGTTGCCGCCGGCACCGCAGTCCCAGGCTCTGACCCGATGCCCGGCCGCGTTGAAGACCAGCAGCCATGCGTGCGCGGCTCCCCCGACCGAAAACCGAAGGGCCGTCTGCGTACGAAACGGATTCGGCTCGGCAGTGATGGCGGGACTTGCGGGGTCGTGCTTGGGACGTTCCGCCACGTCGCCGCTTTCGTCGTACTTGATGATGAGGATATCCCGGTGTTGACTCAGCGAGCTACCGTGTCCTGCAGCGCAGACGTTCCCTGCTCATCAACCTCGCAGGCCGCCCAAGATTCGGAGCCGTTGTGAGGGCTGTTGTAGAGCCGCGTCCACAGCGTCTCGCCCGACCCGCTGTACTTTATCATCAGGCAGTCCATCTGCGCACTCGCACCGCCATAGCTTGAACCGGCCACGTACGCGCCGCCCTGCGGATTCAAAGCGAGGGCTAGTCCACCGTCCGAGGAGTTGGTGGGACCGTTGTACTCGGCGAACCACACAGTCTCCCCTTCGGCACCGTACTTGATCGTTGCGCAATCGTTGCCTGTCCCTGAATTGCACACATAGCCGGTGACATAAGCACACCCAGCTGCATCCGTCGCGACCGCTTTTGCTTGGTCCCAGTCGTTCGCTGTCCCATTGTAACGCCGTACCCAGAGCGTTTCGCCGGTTGGACTGTACTTGATCGTCAGATAGTCGTAGCCGGACGACAAACCATCGCTGCTGCCCGTGACGTACAGGTTTTCAGCCGAGTCAACCGCGACATCTGCGGGCGAGTCCCAGCGGGCCGGGCCGTCGTACGTCGCGCTCCACCGCAGCACTCCGCCCGAGTCATACGCGACGGTCAGATAGTCGCTCCCAGGGGAACCGTCGTAACAATCGCCGACGACACCGACGCCGCCCTGGCTGCCGATGGCCAACGCGAGCGCGTCGTCGAAGTCACTCGCCCAGTCGTAGAACCTCACCCAGGCCGTATCGCCGTTCGGGCGATACTTGATGGTGGTGAAATCAACCGTCGTGCGTTCGACCCCGCCGCACGTGAGGATGTCGTTGGCGCGGTCCAGCGCCAAGTCGTAGCAGCCACCACGGCCGTTAGGTCGTGCCCAGAGGAGCGCCCCGGACGAGTTGTACTTCAGCACTACCCAGTTGTCCGACGCGATTCCTCCAACATACACGCTGCCCTGTTGGTCCACCGCAACCGAACTGGGCCGCTCCAGGGTTCCAGGGCTGCCGTACTGCCGTTCCCAAAGCAGCTCGCCGGTCGGGCCGTACTTCAGGGTGATGATGTCGTAGTGGCCGTTGACCGTGTCGGTCTCAGTTACGCCAGTCACGTAGACGTTGCCCTGTGAATCCAGCGCCATGGCTTCAGCCCAGTCGTCCTGATGCGCGCTGCCGTCCCATCGCCTCACCCAAGCGGTATCAACCGTCGCCATCACGAACCGAGGAATCAGCAGCCATGCCGCCAGCAGCATCGGGAGTAACTTGAGTAGTCTAGTCTCCATCTAAACGTCCTTTCTCGCGTCAATAGCGTAAAACCGTTTCTCCACGCCGTCAAGCCGGCCCGAGCCGGGCCTGCCCGGGCTCCGGCAGGCTGAAGACGGGCCCAGCCCGAGATGAGGTCCGTTGCACCCCAAGCCGTCGAATCCACGGGCCGCGTGAACCGGAACTCGAGTTGCTTGCCTTTCACGATGGACTCGGGGCAGGTTAGAACCGACAGGTAACAGGTGCTGCCGATGTCCTGCCCCGCCCCGCTCACTCTGTCAACCGATGACATTCCCGCGGTGGTTAGACGTTCCTGCCGCGAGTTGCTGCTGAGCACGAGCAGCCGGCGGAGTGAGCAGGTCATGGCCGTGCAATCGGCACGCTGATGTCAGGAGTTGACATCATGCTGGAGCGGGGCTAGCCTGTAACGCGTCAGTGACCAGCCACCAGGCCATCACATAAGGAGTAAACGACCATGAAGCAGTTTGCCGTCATCGGACTAGGCACATTCGGCGGCCGGGTCGCCCGCACGCTGGCGGCCAAGGGCGTCGAGGTGCTTGGCATCGACTCCAACCCCAGGCGTGTTGAGGAGCTCAAGGACGAGTTGACTCAGGTGGTCTGTCTCGACGCCACCAGCGAGGAGGCGCTGTCACGTTCCGGCGTGCTCGACATGGATGCCGTGGTCGTGGCGATGGGCGAGCGGATGGAAGCGGCCATCCTCATCACCGCCATCCTCCACCGGCTCGGCGCCTCCTACGTCGTCGCCCGCGCTGCGTCCGAGCTCTTCGCTCAGATTCTGCGCGATGTCGGTGCGGACCGGACCGTGCTCATCGAGGAGCAGATGGCCGACCAGGTCGCCAAGACCCTGGTTGCGCCCGACATCATTGAGATGATTACCCTGGCCAGCGGGCACAGCCTTGTCGAGATGAAGCCCCGGCGCGAGATGGTCGGCCGCAAGCTGGGCGAGCTCGACATCCGCCGCCGCTACCAGGTCAACATCATTGCCATCAAGAAGCGCGTGCCGGTCGTGGGCGAGTCGGGCGAAACCGAGTTTCACGACCGCATCAACGACATTCCCGGACCGGACGACCGCATCGAGAACGACGACATCCTCGTCGTCGTCGGTGCTGACGACGAGATTCAGCGTCTGTCCCAGGGCAGGTAGCCGGTGGCGAACGGCAACCACGTCCGTGCGCGCGGGTCTGGTTCAATCCGGAACCGCATCGCTGTCGGCATGTTTCTGTCTGCCGCCCTGGTGGTTCCGGTTGTCATCATCGCCCTGTTCTATCTCGGCCGGATGAACGGTGCGGTCCAGCGCGTCGTCGACACCGACCTGGAGCTCGTGCGCATCGGCGACCGGATATCGTTCACCCTCGCTCAGGCGCGGCGCAATGAGAAGAACTATCTGCTCTATCGGGATTCATCCTATCTTGCCGGCGCCCGCGCCGCGCTCGATCTGGCGACCGCCATCTGCCGGCGCGGCTCGCGGCTGGGCCCGGGGGCGGCGGCGCTCTTTCGCGCCATCAACCACGACGTGGCCGCCTATCGTGGGCAGCTTGACACGCTCGCCGCCCTGCCCGAGACCGAGTTCAGCACCGCCGGCCTGCGCGAGTACGCCCGGCTGCGTACCGAACACCAGATGCTGCTCGATATGGCCCGCGCAGCCGAAGATTCGGTCTACCGCGATTCGCTTGTCGCCGCCGCCGAGGTGCTGTCGGCCGAAATGGCTCTGCCTCGTCGCGCCGGCCTGCTCGGCCAGTTCCTCAACGACCGCATCCGCGCAGTCGAAGACCGTCTTACCGCACGCACCGACAGTGTCATCAGCTACGCCGTGGGACGGACGCGGGAAAGCCAGGAGCGGGCCCGCCGGCTCTCTGCCTGGGGCCAGCGCAACATCATCACCGTGTTCCTGCTCGTGCTGGTTCTGCTCGGCTGGCTGGTTGCCAGCGTGCCGAATCGCCTGGTTATCCCGGTGAAGCGCATCGCCAACGCGCTCGCCCGGGCCGAGCAGGGTGACCTCGCGGTGCACGTGCCCTTGACCACACACGACGAACTCGGCCGGCTGGCTCGTCAGCTAAACCGGGTCTTTGCCCGGCTGCGCGAGTTCGATGAACTGAAGGTCAATCGCATCCTGCTGCTCGAACGTCGATTCCGGCTCCTGGCCAACGACCTGGCTGAGGGCGTAATCGTCGTGGACCGCGCGCCGAGCATCGTCTTTGCCAATGCGGCGGTCGGGGTTCTGCTCGGCTGTCCGTCTGAAGAAGCGGTCGGCCACGCGCTGGCCGAGTTCCCCCGTCTCGCCCCGCTGCGCGAGACGCTCGAACACACCCTGGCCGGCGCGACGAGCCACCGCGAGTGCGAACTGATACCCGGTATGCCCGGCTCCGCGGTCTGCATCGAGGCCCTGCGCGACAAGTCCGGGACCGTGGTCGGCGCGCTTGTCGTCATCACCAACCCGGCACCGCCGGAACAGGCCGAGACCGAAGTGTAGCGCGTCAGGCGCTGCTAGACCGGATACCGGGCCGCGATAGGCATGCGCCAGCCCATGCCGAAGGCCTTGCTCGTGACCTTGATGCCGGGTGCGGCCTGCCAGCGTTTGTACTCGCTGGAGTTAACCGCCCTCACGACCCAGTGCACGGTCTCGGACGCGAATCCGGCCGCGACAATCTCCTCGGGCGACCGGCCCTTGTCCACGTACTGCTCGATGATGGCGTCGAGCACCTCATAGGGTGGCAGGGTATCCTGGTCGGTCTGGTTCGGCCTCAGCTCGGCCGAGGGCGGCTTGTCGATTGATGCCTGGGGAATTACCTCACGTTCTCGGTTGATGTAGCGGGCGAGTTCGTAGACCATCGTCTTCGGCACGTCGGCGAGTACGCAGAGCCCGCCGCTCATGTCGCCGTACATCGTGCAGTAGCCCACGGCCAGTTCGCTCTTGTTTCCGGTCGAGAGCAGCAGATGTCCGAGCTTGTTCGCCAGGGCCATCAGGATGTTGCCCCGGACCCGGGCCTGAATGTTCTCCTCGGCCACGCCCGGTTCAAGCCCGGCGAACTCCTGCTTCAGCGCGGCCAGGTACTGGTGGTACACCGGGGTTATCGGTATCTGGGCCAGCCTGATGCCGAGGTTGCGGGCAAGCGTCATCGAGTCGGAGATGCTGCCCGGCGAGGAGAACTCTGACGGCAGGGTTACGCCGAGCACGTTGTCTTTGCCCAGCGCGGCAACGGCCAGACTGCCGACCACGGCGGAGTCGATGCCGCCCGACAGGCCGAGCACGACGCGCCTGAACCCGCACTTGCGCACGTAGTCCCTGATGCCGAGCACGAGCGCATCGTGAACCGAGGCGATTCGCTCCTGCGGCGCGAACTCCTCCGGTGCGCCCGGCTGGCTTGAGTCGACCATGGCGGCCGATTCCGCAAACGACGGCCAGGCCTTCTGGAGCCGGCCGCTCGAGTCAAAGGCCAGGCTTCGTCCGTCGAAAACCAGTTCGTCATTGGCCCCGACCTGGTTTGTGAACACCAGGGGCAGGCGATGCCGACGACAGTGCTCGGAAAGCAGTCGGAAGCGGAGTTCTTCTTTGCCGACCGTGAACGGTGAGGCAGAGATGTTGATGAGCAGGGTCGCACCCTGACGGGCCAGGTCGGCGATTGGGTCCTGGTCATAAGTCCGACGGCCGAGCATCTCGGGCACATTCCAGGCGTCTTCGCACACGGTGAGTCCGAGCTTCTCTCCTTTGAACGGCACCGGCCGGGTGCCGGTGGCCGGGTCAAAGTACCGGGCCTCATCGAACACATCGTAGGTGGGCAGCAGGGTCTTGGCCTGGCGCGCGAGCTCCCTGCCTCCGCAGACGAGCACGGCCGCATTGTCCAGACCGCGGCCGGTCGCGCCCCGGTTCCGCACCACGGCCCCGACCACGAGGCCGGTCTCAGGATACTCCCGGCTGAGCTCCACGACCCTGGCCAGGGCTGCTTCGGCTTTCTCGACAAACCAGGCCCGACTCAGCAGGTCGCGCGGCGGATAACCGACGAGGAACAACTCGGGGAAGACAACGAGGTCAGGTCTGTCCGGCACCGTCTTTGCCAAGGTCTCGCGAACGCGCCCGACATTGCCGTCCAGGTCGCCGACGACAGGGTTGAGCTGGGCCAGCACTATCTTCACGTCTAGCAGTCTGCCAAACCTGCCAGCCTTGTCAATCCAGAAAGACTCTGGTCCGCCGCGCGTCGGACGCGCGGAGTCCGGGGCTGCCCCGGAAACCCCAGGTCGGAATCCACGAAGGGATTCCCGGCGCAGAGCGCCGGGCGTCGGACGCGCGGAGTCCGGGGCTGCCCAGCGAGTTCCCAGTGACCAGTTTGCAGGTTGTAGTTGCATGTCTCTACGGTTCCATCTCTTGACTGCACGCCTCCGGGAGTATAGTCTGGCTTTCATGAAGCTGCTGCGAAACAGAGCAGGAGTCACCCGCGCCGGGAACTTCTTTTCTCTGCCGGTGCGTGGTCAGGGAGGCGTGTGACGCCCGAGGAGCTTCGCATCCGGCCGATGAACGATGACGACCTGGACCGGGTGATGGAGTTGGAAAGAGCCATCTTTGCCAGTCCGTGGCACAGGTCGTTCTTTCAGGCTGACATGAACCACCCGGCCGGTTGCTGTCTGGTTGCCGAGCGCGGAGGAATCGTGGTTGGTTACATCGTTGCGTGGGGCACAGAAGAGGTGCACCTGGCAAACCTGGCGGTCGCGCCCGAGCAGCGCGGTCAGGGCATTGCCGGGCACCTGCTCGATGAGCTCCTGGACTTTGCCCGGGCGCAGCAGGCCGAGTCGGTTTACCTTGAGGTGCGGCTGTCGAACACCATCGCCCGCGAGTTCTACGCCCGACGCGGATTTGTGCCGGTATACATGCGCCGGGGCTATTACGAAAACGGGGAGGACGCAGTCGTGATGGAGAAGGAACTGCCGGACTAGGACAATCCGGGCCGGAGCCGGGCAGGGCTACCTGAACCGGTCAAAGCAGACGATTTCCTCAAGCGGCTTGCGCGGCCGCGCGTGGGAGGGGCGGGCCGGATAGCCGAGCGGCGTGAGCGCAATCGGCTTGACGTTCTCCGGGATGGAGAGCACCTTCCTGACTTCGGCTTCGATGAATGCCCCAATCCAGCAGGTGCCCAGTCCCTCGGCGGTGGCGGCCAGCATGATGTGTTCGAGTGCGATGGCCACGTCCACCGCTTCGGCCGACCAGTAGCCGCCCATGCCTTTCCAGGCCTGCTCGACCAGAGTGCAGGCGCAGATGACAACCGGAGCCTGGCCGACAAAGTCCTGGCCGCGGCACGCGGGCACGAGCGCGGCCCTCACTTGCTCATCTTTCACGACAATGAACTTCCACGGCTGGTAGTTCTTGGCCGAGGGAGCGAGGCGTCCGGCCTCGAGCACGCGGTTGAGAAGCTCGTCCGGGACCGGGTCGGGTTTGTATGCGCGGACGCTCAGGCGGTTGCGGACTGCGTCGTAGAGATCCACTTGACCTCCTGCAGGAGAAAAGGGCGGGACAGAAGAAGCGCCCGACGCGAGTTGAACGCGTGGCCTGCAGATCCGGAGTCTGCCGCTCTATCCATCTGAGCTACGGGCGCACAGGTGTCAGTTGGGTTAGTCTCTTGTTCACCTGATAACCTGCACGTCTATGTTAGGGGACTGGTCGGCCAAGTCAAGCAATGAACTCCCCTGATTCCGAGACTGACTGCCACGAAGTACACGAAGTCGAGGAGCTTGGGGGACATGACACGAATTGGGGGACAATTCGGTCATGTCCCCAGGGATTCGCAGCGGGCGTCTAGCGGTAGACGATGAACTTGTCGCGCACGCTTGCTGAAGTGCTTTGCGTTCCGCTCTCAAGCGCCCGGGCATCGAGCTTGTACAGATAGATGCCGTTGGCCAGGACCTGGCCCTCTTTGTCCCGTCCGTCCCAGTCGAGCCGGCCGAAGCCGAAGCCGCACTGCTGCGGCTCGATGCGGCGCACGAGCCGGCCCGAGATGGTGAATATCCTGACCGAGACCGAGGCAGGAACCGACAGGTTGAACGTGAATGCGGCCCTGCCTGAGGTCGGGTTCGGGTACACCAGGCAATCGGTCAGTTTCAGCGCGTCGCCCGGGCCGGTTTTGACCACAACCGAGACGGTTGCCCGATTGGAGCCAGGACGGCCTGGGTCGGCAACGTTGTCTGCGGCCCGGACCGTGAGCACCGTCACCGATTCGGAAAGCTGGACCGGACAGGCGAAACGGCCGGTGGTTGCCGAGTTCTGGTCGTAGGTAAACAGGTCGGCAAGGTCTACGCGCTGGCTTGCGCCGACGGTCAGGGTGAGGGCGAGTTCGGGAATCGGCACCAGGAGAATGCCAGAGGAATCACTGAGCACCCCGTTCAGGGTGAAGCTCCTGGGTACTAAGGTTGTGTCTTCGATGCGGAGCAGGATGTCCCCGGCATGCAGTGTGACCTGAGGCGGAAGTGTGTCGGTCGCAGCGACCGGGGCCGCGAGTGGTACCGAGTTGCGAAGGCCCGAGTACGCTCGGTCCCGGTCACTGGTCAGGATGCTCACCCGGCCCGTACCAGGTTCGCGCACATAGCTGCCGTTGGGCACGACGGTCGTTTCCGGATAGGGGATATTGGGCACGACAAATGAGGTCCGCACCACGCCTGAGTCGTACGTCCCGCTGCCCGTGTGAATCGCGTATCCGGGCAGGGTGTACGCGGTCGTACCGCGGTCCGACTGGTACGAACGGTGCCACTGGGCCTCATAGGCGGTCAGCTCGTAGTGCCCGCGTGTGACGGGAGAGGTGCCGCGCACGGCAACGCGGCCGCCAGGATGGAATGTGTCGGGCGTAACCTCCGGAGCCGGGCCGTAAAGCGGAGTCCGAAGCACGGTTGCCGGGTCACCGAAGAAATGGTAGAGCGTGTTTGAGCTCCAGGCCTCGAAGAACGCCAGCCCGGTCGGGTGGTCGGGATAGTTGAGCAGATGACGGACCCAGACAGAAGCCAGCATCTCGTTGCCGCCGGGCGAGGTGGCCTTGGTCGCGCCTGAGGTGACGATACAGCCGTCTTCCTTGCGCACCAGTTCTTCGGCGATGCTTGAGTACCTGGTGTCGTCGAACCGACCCACCCCGCATGAACCGAAGAACGCCAGGGGCGTGCGCGAACCGTTGCTGATGTTAGGCAGGGAATTGGTGATGTGCAGGGTCATCTCGTGGTTGAGCTGAAACCCGGCGCCGTGGCCGAAGAAGAACCAGAGCAGCGCTCCCCGATTCAGGGCGGCGCGCAGGGCAGTTTCCGAGCCGCTGCCACGCTGTCCAATCGGGTACTCGGTAAGATAGACCTTGACCGGGTCGAGCAGGTTGTAGCCGATGTTGGCAGTCTGCTCGCAGCCGTTGATGTGGGCGAACCCGATTCCATCCGGCCGCGAGGGGTCACCCAGGTACTCATCATCGGCGAGCAGGATGAGACGCTTGGCCCAGGCCCCGAGCGGCTGAGTCTCGTACCGCCGCACTTTTTCCAGGAACGCTCGCAGTTCGACCGCGCTACGTACCGTCACCCGGCCAAGAATCAGGTCCGGTCTCGTGCCAGAACCGTCGAGGTCGGCATACCAGGCGTCGAGTGCCTTGGCGGTCTGACCGTAGACCTCGGCGTCCACGTCGTAGCCGAGTTCATACGCCGGCACCATCGGCCCGGCTGCCTGGCCCAGGACATTCTTGTAGTCATACGTGCCGTCACCGGCCAGAAGAACATAGGCGGGTCGCTTGGCCTGAAGGAAGCGCTTGATTGCGCCCGGCTCAGCCTGGCCGAAACCATAGTCATCGTAGATTTCCGAAAGCCGGGCGACCCTTACCGTGGCGTTCCCTATCCCTGAGACATTGCCCTGGCGATAGCGGGAAAGAAGCTCGGCCGCGGCCGCGAACTCGTCCGGGCAGATGATGTAGTAGTCGGCCTGCTCCAATGGAGAACGGAGGTTGCCGGGCGTGCGGCGGGCAATCTCGATTGGGGTACGCAGTCGGTTCTTGAGCGCGGCGCACAGCCGGGCCGGCCTGTCCAGGGTCAGGCGGCAGTTGAGCTTGCTGCCGGATACCTGGGCCTCGACAATCTGTTTGGGTTGGAGCGGGTCGCTGATATCAAGAATCAGACCTTCGCCGGCCGCGCCGTCCACGCTGAACTCGACCGCCCCGGCCGCGTCATAGGAGAACTCAAGATACGGCTCGGACGCAGAAAGCTTCAGTCTCTGGGCATAGTGTACCTCGATATGATCGAGGTAGATGTCCGATTCCTGGGTCGTGGTCAAACGGAAGATGAGGGTGTCGGGCTTGGTGCCGCGTGCGGCGGTGCCGGCCGGGAGTGCCGTGAAGGAGAAATCTGTCCAGGGCGGGGTTGATGCTTTGGCCCCGACGCGCAGCGTGTCCAGCAGGAACCCGTTGAGCGTCAGCACGACCGGACGATAGACCAGCGAGCTGGCCGGTGCCACGCCCAGCAGGCGGCCAGCGAGCGAGTAGATTGTGTCGCGCTGAGGCAGTTGGAGTACGACCGGGCCTCCGCCGGTTTCGATGTCGGCCGGCTTGTAGAACCGCTTCCACAACCAGAGCAGGCCGGAACGGGCCGGGCAGAGGCTGTCGTGTTCGAGCCGCAGTCGCCTTGGAGCAGTGGCGCTCGGGTTGACCGCGCCGGCCGCGGAAATCGTGGTCATGCGCCTGCCCGGCCCTCCGCCCCATGTCAGCCAGTAGCAGGAGCGAGACGTGAACGGATTGAACCGCCAGGTCGTGTCGTCCGGGTTGCGCCGGGATGGTGCCTCAGCGTAGAAGGCGAGGAAGTCGTTGGAGTTGAACTTCTCGTCGCCGTTCTCCTTCAGGTACACCGGCAGTTCGACCATCGTGTCCGGGTACGGACCGTTGATGGTGTAGCTGCCGATGGCGTAGAGCTTCATCGTGGACGGCACGATTGCGTCCGGGTCATAGCCCGCGGCCTTGAGCTCGGCCGGGGTCACGCGGTAGACGCCGGTGGTCTCGGTTACGACTTTGCACCAGACCGGCGAGCGTTGGAAGAAGTTGACCGTGTCCGGCAGGGGTGGTGCTGACCAGCGAACCGCTTCCGCGCCGTTGACGAGCATCGTCCTGATGACCACATCAAGCGGGTCATGGCGGGCCATGTTCGTCGGAGGCTGCTCGAACTCCAGGTTCACCCTGACCTCTCGGTGCAGGCGCAGGGACCTTGTCTTGTGATTGTATTGTGCCGGGCTGATTCTGACTCGGGCAACCCGGATGCCGCGCATCGTCTCGATGCTCAGCAGCTCGGCCGCGGCCTCTGGCCACCATCCCGCTGCCCCCTGTTTCCCGTGTTCCGTGTCCTGTTCTCTCTCCTCGAAGCCCGGTGCCGGACTGACCGTCACGTCGGTCCTTGTCTCTGTGCCCGTAACCGTCGCGCTCAGGCGCACACCACCGTGCTGGGGCAGACCGACCAGGATGACCTTACCCGGCAGGTCCGGCTCACCCGGCTCGGCCGGCCGGTCCAGTCCCGGGACTTGCACGTACAACCCTGCGGGCGCGGGCTGTACGTCAAACTCGGAGACGACCAGCCGGCAGGTCAGCCCCGACGGCCCGGACTTCACCACTTGAACCACGTCGGGTTCACGTCGCGAAGCCGCGGACTCGACCTGAACGAGAGAGCCGGGTCGCGCGAGGACCGGTGTCGTCGTCGCAGACCGGAGGTTGTCCGCCGCAGCAACGGTTGTCAGCAGGAAGAAAGCAAGAAGGGTCTGGGTCATTCGGGCAGGGTACTTCATACGACAGAGATGTTAGACCATGCTCCTCCTAAGTCAAATCCTCGACCCATGCTAATGAACCGCGGCCAGGCCCAGAATCCCGCCGGCGAGAACCAGCCAGACCGGGTCGAGCCGATACCGCAGAAGCAGGGTCAGGGCCAGGGGTGCAATCACTGCCTGGGCTGGGCCGGTAATCGTACTGCGGCCGACCGAAACGGTCGTCGTGAGCAGCATTCCGGTGACGGCCGGCATTATGCCGGAGAAGAATCTCTGCAAGAGCGCATTAGATGATACCCGACGATAGACGTGTAGCAAGCCCCAGAGCATCAGCCCGGACGGCAGAAAGGTCCCTGCCGCGGCAATCAGGGCGCCGGGGAACCCGAGCACCTTGTAGCCGATGAACGCCGCGGTAATCGCGACCGGGCCGGGCGTAATCTGGCCCAGAGCCACGCCGTCGATGAACTCGCGCATGGTCAGCCAGTGCCGGATGTCAACGACCTCGTGCTGGAGAAAGGGAATCGCGGCAAACCCGCCACCGAAGATGACCGTGCCGACCTTGAGGAAAACGAGGGCGAGTTCGCCGCTGCGGACCAGAACATCGGGCGCACTGCCTGCCGCAGCCAGCAACAGGGGGACCAAGCAGTATGCTACGCTGTTCAGTCGGGGACCAGGAGCCGCGCCGGGGATACCGGCTCCCGACTTCGGCCCTCCGGGCAGGACCATGCCGAGCACGCCGCTGCCGATGACGACCAGCAGGACGTCGCCCCGGAAGAAGAGTGCGAGCGCGGCAATGGCCGCGATGAAGAGGCCTTTGCGGTCGGTGATGTTCGCCCGGCCAATCGTGTAAGTGGCCCAGGCCAGTATGCCGACCACCACCGGCTGTACACCCGAGAACACCCGCCCCACCAGCGGCACGCTGCCGAACCGAAAGTACAGGTGGCTCATCAGTACCAGCAGGGCGAAGCTCGGGGCGAGCAGTGACAGGACCGCCACCAGCATCCCGCGCCAGCCGCGCAGTTTGTGGCCGACGTAGTAGGCGTAGTTGGAGATGAACGGTCCGGGCAGCATCTGCCCGAGCGCGACGCCGACACTCAACTGCCGGTCGTCCAGCCAGCGCCGTTTCTCGACCACCTCGTTGCGCAGCAGGGCAAGCATCCCCAGCCCGCCGCCGAATCCGATTGTTCCGACCTTCAGGAATGAACCGGCTATCGCTTTGAGGGAAACGCGGCCGGTGGGAGCCGGGCCACGCTCGACATCCTGCGCCACGGTCAGACTAACAGGCCGAGCCGGGCCTGCAAGACGGGCGACTCAGGCCCGGTGCTTTCCCCTGCAACCTGCCGGCCGGTCAGGGGCAGCAGCGCCTCGTCATGAATCGGCCTAGCGGATGAAGCCGTGGGCGACGAACCGGCCGACAATCGTATCCTTCGGCACCAGTCCAACGACCCGGGACAGCTCCTTGCCCGCGCCATCGAGGAAGACCAGGGTGGGAATGGCTTTGACCTCGAACCTGGCAGCGAGCTCTTTGTTCTGGTCCACGTCAATAGACCTGACCTCGATACGGCCCTTGTACTCCTCTTCCAGGGCTTCGATGACCGGCTTCAGTTCTTTGCAGGGGGGGCACCAGGTTGCCCAGAAGTCCCATAGTTTGGGCAGACCGGAGCTGACCGCGACCTTCTCGACAGGGGCGGTCGCCGACTCTGTCTGCCGGGCCGGCTCACGCTGCGCCTGGGTCTGTTTGGGGCCGCAGCCAGCGACAGCGACGACCGATGCCATCAGCAACACAAGTAGTAGACACGCATCATTCCTCATATGCCCTACATTCTGTCTCAGCGGGGTAGCAAGTCAAGTCAGGCCGGGCTCACCCACTCAGACGCAGGGTCCGATTCCAGCCCACGTTATCGGTACGGCGCTACCCGAATCCGCAGCCAAGCGCAAGCCTGTGCATTGACATGTAGCATGGAAGTAGCCCGGCTGCTTCCAGCCGTGCGCGGCATTCCCCAAGACCGTGGGCCGGCACTCGGACAGGCTTCGGCCGGGACTTGGCGAGTGGTTTTCCGTGTGGCGAAAGCCGAGTGCAAAGCCCCGGCCGCTGCCACGACAGACGCCAACTGAAAGAGGCCGGCAAACGCACAACCGCTTGCTCGATCAAACGCTCAACCAAGCGCTCGGCGACAGGGGTCGCTCAACGCATCAGTTCTCGCGCCAGGTATCGCACCAGGCGCTGCCCAAAGTCAAGCTCGGACAGACACCCGCACACGAGCACGGCACAAAGCCTGGCCGAAAGCTCGCTTGCGCGCTCACACAAAGACGGTCCCCGGAACGGCCTCCGGGCAGCCGGGGGTACGGGCCACTTTGCTAACTCCGCGCCGTTTCGACACTTACGCGCGGGAATCGGGTTCGACAGGCTAAGCTATTGCGGCACAATAGCTTAGCCACGAAGGGAGTGCCGAATCGTGACGGCAGGACAGGTCAAGGCGCACCAGTTGGCTGGATTGCGCCCACTGGGGCTGACCACGGGAAGTGGCATATACTTCTGCCCGCTGGGGCCCGAAGACGACCGCATCAGCAGGAAGGTGATTCTGACCGGAAACAACTGAACTTGTCAGGCTCGGTCGGGAGGCTGGCCGGGACGACGGATGCTGCACGAA
>CAZQFS010000077.1:0-14018 GCA_964592755.1 uncultured bacterium
TTGCCGGGTCCTCAGGCACGTCGTAGTAGTCGCAGAACACCCGCGCGTGGAGCCGGCACGCGGGGTCAAGAGTCTGTGGGCAGAACGCCAGCACCGCCTTGGCGTCCAGCGTCGCGATGAACCGGTCGTACAGGTCCCGTTTCACCTTGATGGCTTGGACCGCGGCCAGTCGTTTGACCGGCACGATGACAAACCAGAGCCCGGTCGACACTTCCTGTACCGGCCAGCGTTCGTCAAGGTCGCCGGGCTCAAGCCCGAGCACGGCCGCGATTTCGGCGTGGGCCACAGTCCTGCCGAACTGCGGCGGTAGCTGGGTCATCATCAACCGCTCTCCCCCATTCTCGACGGCAACCGGCACGACTCCTGCCTTCAGGTCAAGCACGACCTCGTCGGCGCTCCGGCCGAGCAGTCGGTCCCAGATGACAAAGGCCGTGCCCAGGGTCGGATGCCCGGCAAACGGCACTTCGCAGGCCGGCGTGAAGATGCGCACCGGCCAGCCTCGCGCGTTCGGCTTTGAGTCACCGACGAAAGTGGTCTCGCTGAAATGGATTTCCCGGGCCAGGGTCTGCATCTCGTCCGAACTCAGGTCACCGCTGTTCGGAAACACGGCCAACTGATTGCCTTCGAACCGACGCCGGGCAAAGACGTCGCAGATGATGAACCCGCGCGTCACAGTGCTCTATCGTAGGCTCAGTTTGCCGGCCGGTCAAGCAGCTCCGTGCCCTGGTGATTCCACCACTGGACCACCAGGCGCGCGGAGAGCACAAACCCGCACATACGTCGGACGCAGACAGGCCTGATATGTCAGATTCTAAGCCAGGCTGTCTCCGCAGACTTCGCGCCATTCGTGGCAGCAATTCTCGGAAATGGGAGTGCCTGGTCGCGTGCTCGGTACGAACCGCGGCAGTTCCGCGCCCTGCGCCCGGTCTGGACTGCTATGTCGCGCTGCTCGCAGAGCCCTTGCCTGGCCCGACACCAGGCTGTCTATTCAGGTGCACGCAGGTGCAACACGTCGGGTGGCCTTTGCGGCTCCCGGTGAATCGTGCCATAACCCACTCCCAATTTCCATTCTCCGCCTCGTGCCCCCAGGAACAAACCGGCGATATCGCTAACCCCGAACCAGACCCCGGCGCGACCCCAGAGCAATGCACCATCGAGCCCGGCTATAGTCCCGGACCGCGTGTCATACCCGAGCCGGGCGCCAACCGGCAACCACGACGCGGGCCAGGCCTCATAGGTCCCAAGCACGGTCCAGCCATCCTCATCCGCACCGCTGAGCAGCCGACGAACAACCGTGAGCCCGGCGTTCATTCTGTCTGACAGCCGCCGACCTGCCGCGAGGTTAACCCGAACAGGCAGCCTCGTCGTGAAGTAACCGGAGCCTTCGGGTCTGAACCCGTACCAGGTCTGCTCGCGGGTGCTGACTTCATAGAGTAAGGTCTTGTCAAGCTCAAACGAGTATACACCCTCTCTGATGGCTTCAGTCCAGAGGATGCCGGTCGAGAAGTCGAGCACCGCCAGACTGAGACGCCATCTTCCGAACCAGCAAGCGAGCCCCGCATCACCGGCCCAGCCCGAGCCCCCGCGTGCCTCGCGAAACGCCATCGTTCCAGAGCCGATGAACGCCTCGGGCACAGTGAGCAGTGACGCATGGACATCCGTAATCTCGCGGCAGTACAGCCCCTGGAGCCGGTACGCCGCGACCCCGGCGGCAATGTGATTCCCCAGCGCCGTCCCGACCCCGCCGCCGCACCGCCAATAGACCTCATCCCTGGCCCGGAGGTTGTCGGCGACGTAGGTACGGCCGAGCGCGTTGCCCTGCAACGCCAGACCAACCACATCCTTGGGCAATTGAAGCCCGAACCGACGCACGGTCCGCACCGAGGCGGCAACGTTGCCATACCCGAATTCAGCCGCACCGCCCTGCAAGTGTCCGGACACGTCGATCCCCTGAGCCGGAACCGCGCTCAGGATGTCAGCCTTTGCCGCTGAGTCGAGATAGACGCCCGAGTACCGGTTGTACTGACTGAAGCTGAGGCAGTTGTTCCGCACACTCGCATTCAGGTCGAGTATCCGGCACGCAAAGCCCGGACGTTCAGGACCGGCAAGCTGCGCGGGATTCACCGGCAGCGCATCAGGCCCGGTCAGGAACACGGGATTGAATATCGCCCCAATCGCGCACGCAAGCAACACGCTCATTGCTCCCTCCCGGTCCGGACGCGCAGGCTGAGCAGCGCGTTCAGCCCGAGCCGGTCAGTATTGAGGACCGTGACCGTGTCGGTCGCCGGCAGCTCAATCTGTACCCGCGCCCGCAGCGGCCAGACCTGAAGCAACGAAAGCGCGACTGAATCGAGCTCGCAGCTCACGGTTGTGTCGCGGCTGCCGACGCAGCAGCCTTTCCGGTCCAACCTGCCCGCGGCGACACCGAACGGGACTACCAGCGAGTCAATGAGGGCCCAGCCCTGACTCGCGCTGTCCCGGCCGATTATCAGTCGTCCCGTCATTCCGACCGGCAGTTGGCTCGACGCGTCAATCCGGACCTGCGCGGCCGACAGTCGCCCTGCCACCAGCTTGCGCTGCTCCTCGGAAAGCTCAACCGCGCGGGTCGACGTTCGAACCGTATCAGGCACGAACGCCAGACGCAGCGGCGTACTCACCGCGGCCCGCGCCGACACGGCCGCGCCCTGCTGGCAACAGCCGGAGCCGAGAATCCGGCAGGTATACTCGACCGCAACCGAATCAGGTCCGACGTTCAGCAGTTCGGTTACCGGAAGCACGAACTCGGAGACCACCGGCCGGTCCAGCTGGCCAGGAGCGGCAGTAAGGGTCTTCTCCAGTGTTGCGGCTCGCACCCCGTTACGCAGCGCCACCAGCTTGAGGCAGACCGCAAGCGGGAAGCCAACGCTGTTCGAAATGTCAAGAGCAAGCTCGGCGTTGGTCACGCGCGCCCCCTTGAGCCGGTAGGGCAATACCTCAGGGACAACCCGCCGACACGACCCGATGTAGACCGGCGACCTGAACTCCCCGGCTACGACCGTAGTCTTGAGCGTTGTCGTGTGATACGAGACGGTCACGCCGTCGTTCTTGCGCAAAGCGACCAGGTCGCCGGTCGGCTCGGGCCGGGACGAAACCAGGTAGTCGAAGAGCGCGTTGACCCGGCTTCTGCTGTCGAGCTTCAGCCCGTCCAGGGGCAGGTCGACGCTCACTTTGCCCCGTGCCTCGAGTCGGTATTCGGACGTGAAGTGCAGCTTCGGCACACTCAGTCGGACCAATGCGGGCACGTCGAAGTCATTGGCCAGCTCAAGGGACCAGGTGCCGGCGGCCAGTTCCAGGCTGTCCACCCTGAACGGCTCGGATGACGCAAGCGAAACGTGACAGCGGCGCTGGCCTTCACAGTCGGGAATCTCCATCAGGGCGCCGCCCACGCGCAGCGACTCGACAGCGTAGCAGAAGACGAGCGAGTCGCGGCGGTTGACCATGACCGTTTCCGAGCCGGCTGAGCCGGCGACAAACGTAACCGGCAGCGGAGAGCCGAGATTCGCCCCGTCACATCTAACTCGCGCATCAGCCGAGGCTCCGCCCGCGACCGGCCCGAACTCAAGCCGACCGAACGAAGTAATCATTGCCAGGGAATCGAATGCGACGCCGGAGTAGTTCGTCGCGGTCACCCGAAGCACACCTTCAATCACCTCAGCCTGAGCAAGACCGTCAATCCGGCAGTCGAACCGGAACCGGTTCTCGAACGGCGGAATCAGCTCCTTGCAGCCTGAGTCCGGCAACGGCAGTCCGGTCATCTCTGCCAGCGTCAATCGGACCTTCCCGGCCCCGGCCCGGTTGATGAGAAACTGCTCCAGCTCGACCCGACCCACGCTGTCAACCGCGAAGACCTCAAGCGCCTGGTCCGGCCACACCGTGTCAAACGGCAACGCCAGACTGAACGCAACGGTGGAGTCGGGCTGAACGCAGAACAACGCAGTATCAAGCAGGTCAACAAGCCGAAGATTGCCGTTATATAGAGGAATATTGAGTTCAACGTCCCAGCGCGGCATCTCAGGCGCACGAAGGCAGTAGACGCCCAGAAACGCGCACAGGACAGCAATTACTGCTATCTGATACCCCTTCACCCTCAACTCCTGTTGTGATTGCATCCGGAACCACCCCTGGTCCGGACTTACTAACCAACCCCCCGTTCCTGCCGAAGATTATGGAGCCGCACAGACCCTGTGAGCGTCCAAGAGTGCCAATTTCTTAGAGAGGCGGCATTCTCTTTTGTCGCGAACAACCCTTCAGGCGTAAGGCAGCCCCGAATTGCTGTGCGTGGTCTGCCGGGCGGCCAATGGATGGGGGCCGTTTGTGAGAGGACTTGGGCGTGGGCAAATTCCCAAGAAGGAGGCTAAGATGCCGGCCCCCGATGAATCTAAGGCGGACACTACGCCAAGTGACCATATCGCCTGGTGCCCGGCCTGGTGCTGGCGAACCGACCCTTCCCCCGTCAAACCAGTATCCTCCTGATTCAGCACCAGCCGAGACGCACTCGGCGGTAGGTCCGCGACCCTGTTTCCCCGTCGAAGAAGAGCGGGCTCCTCCTTCCCAACACAGGGAAACCGAATTGATGACGAGTAGAGCAGAAAGGCTCAAGCGGTTTGAGGCTGAGACAACGGCGAGAGGCTAAGATGGCAGAGAGACCCTTTTGTGATGCGCCCTTGATGAGAGCTGTCATCCCTTCTGCCCCACTCGTCCCGCGATGCGGCAAGCGAATCTTATGCCGCCCGGCAGACCACACTCCGAATTGTCAAAGAACCAGACCTAGCGACTAGAGAAGGGGGTGCCCAAACCGAACCGCGCGAAGGTGCCAAACGAAGGAACCAATGTCCAACATGGCACCCCCTTCTGGAATTGTCTAGTCCAGGTGTTCGTTTGCAACATTCGTCACCGTAAAGAGCAACGGCCGTGCCAGAGCCACGAGCCGCACCGAAGCAGCCTAACATCATATGGTGAAGCGACTTACAGTCTCGCATCCCCACCCAGCCCACTCTGCGACAGGCTCAGGCACGTACCCCGATTCGAAGCGGTAACTGATGAATAATCAAATGATTAGCCGGTTGCGACACCCGGTGGAGGCCCCCGTATCTTGGGCGCTGTCTCGCACTTGGCTTGACTCATTCAGGTCAGGAGCTATAATCGAGCCATGGCCAGTCAGATGCCGCCTGTCGTATCCGACCTCTGCCGCAGGGTGTGCAGAGAGCAGAACGTCGAGCTTCATCACCTCGAGTTCACTGGCCACGTTCTCCGCGTGATGATTGATGTTCCGGGCGGCACTTCACTTGACGCGTGCGCGCGCTTCTCCCGGGCCCTCTCAGCCGAGCTTGACGCTGCGGATGCGCTGCGGGGCCGATACGTCCTCGAGGTCTCCTCCCCCGGAGTCGAACGCCGACTCAACCGGCCGACCGACTTCGTCCGCGCCCTGGGCGCGCTGGTTAGAATCAGAACGCCAATGCGTACCCTTCAGGGCAAACTGCTGGCCGCAGACGACGAACGCATCCAACTGAAGTGCTCGGAACAGGACGGGGAGCCTGCCGTCGTTATCGGCTATGCCGACGTGGCCGAAGCCCGGCTCGTGGTCGACGATGCTGAGCTGTTTCGAACCCGGCCGCAACCTGCACTGGACGACCCGGCCCGGTGCCGGACGGCAGAAAGGAAGCGATGAACAAAGACATATCCAACCTGATAATTCAAATAGCTCGCATCCGCAACGTTGACGTCACCTACGTCTGCGAGACGCTGCGCTCAAGCATCGTCGCCGGGCTCAAGCGCCGATACGGCTCCGACACCGAAGCCGATGCCGAAATCACGGCCGAGACCGGCGACATCCGGGTCTTCCTCGCCAAGAAGGTTGTAAACCAGGTCAGCCAGCCTGGCCGCGAGATTTCGGTCGCCGACGCTCAGGCCACCAGCCCCGGCGCGCAGGCCGGTGACATGGTTCGTGTCGAGCTGCCCCTTGACGAACTCGGCCGCATCGCCATTCGCAAGGCCTCGGATGAACTCGTCCTCAAGCTGCGTGAGGCTGAGCGCACCAAGCTGTTCGACGAGTTCTCCAAGAAGAAGGGCGAAATCGTCACCGGCACGATTCAGAAAATCGGCCGGGACGAGGTGATTGTCAATCTCGGCCTGATTGAGGCGGTTCTCCACAACCGTGAGCAGCTCAAGGCCGACCACTACCGACAGGGTCTGCCGGTGAAAGCGTACGTACACCGCGTCGAGAAGACCGCAATCGGACCGCGTGTCTTCCTCTCGCGCACTCATCCTGAGTTCTTGCGGAAACTACTTACCCGGGAAGTGCCGGAAATCCGCGAGGGTGTCGTCGAAATCAAGGGGATTGCACGCTCGCCCGGATTCCGCTCCAAGGTCGCGGTCACCTCGCTTGACGAGAAAGTTGACCCGGTCGGCGCCTGTGTCGGCTATCGCAAATCCCGCATCGAAAACATCATCAAAGAGCTGTCCGGCGAGAAGATTGACATCGTCCAGTGGAGCAAAGACCCACAAGTCTTTATCGCCCGCGCGCTCGGGCCAGCCAAGGCCTCAGAAGTAATCAAGGAAGGCGACTCCTACATCGTCATCGTACCCGACGCCGAGTTCTCAATCGCAATCGGCAAGAAGGGGCAGAACGTGTGGCTGGCCAGTCTGCTCGCTGGCGTGAAGATCGAGGTACTCAAAGAAAGCGACCACCGCAATCGGCAGGTCATGTCTCGCGCCGCCGCTGTCGGGCTTGACCGGATCGGCTTCGAGCAGCCGCTGCTCGGTCGGTTTCAGACTGCAGGCCTGAACTCGGCCTTTGACCTGCTCAACGCACCCACCGAGGTGCTGGTCGGGGTGACCGAGCTGCCGACCGACGCTATCGAGCCCCTGCGCCAGGAGGTACGCGACGCGGTTTGGCGGGGTGGCGATTCCCGCGTCGAGCTCAAGACGCTCCAGCCAGAACCCGCACTCGTCCCTGAAACTCCGGCCGCAGGGACGGAAGTGGTATCAACGCCGGACAGCGCCGAGCCAGCGCCGCCGGCAGAGGGCGCGACCGCGGCCGCCCCTGCTGAAGAACCGGCGAGCTGAGACGACATGGCCCAGAAGCGCAAGGTCTTTGAGGCGGCTGGCCTGCTCGGGTTGTCGAGCGAAGGCCTGATTGCCATCCTCAAAGAGCTGAACTACCCGGCGCGCGGCTACACCTCCTATATCAGCGAGGAGGAATTCGAAGCGGCGCGCCAGCGTCTGCGCAAGGAGAAACGGCAATTCAAGGAAACCATCCGACGTCGCCGCACTCCGCCCCAGCCCCAGCGCCCCACTCAACCGGTGGACAATCGGCAGATTGACAGAAGCGTCCGGCAGACTCTGGTCAAGGTTCAAGGTCGCACGATCAAACCCCGCCGGCCGACACGTGAGGTTCGAACCACTGCCGAACCCGAGAGTCGTCCATTGGTGAAGGTAAGCCCCTACATGACCGTGGCGGAACTGGCGCACGCCTTCAGCACCACGGCGTCCGAGATAATCAAGAAGTGTCTGGGCATCGGCATGCTCGCTACTGTCAACCAGCGACTGGACCTGGATACCATCCTCCTCATTGCCGACGCCTGCGGCGTCGAGGTCGAACAGGCGGCCGAGACCGAGGTCGAGGTCGAGCGGGGTGAACCCCGGCCGCGACCTCCAGTCGTGGTCTTCATGGGACACGTCGACCACGGCAAGACCGCGCAGATTGACTACATCCGAAAAACCCGCGTTGCCGAACAGGAAGTCGGCCGCATCACCCAGCACGTCGGAGCCTATGTCGCCTACTACGGCGGAAACCCCATCGTCATCCTTGATACCCCGGGCCACGAGGCGTTCACCGCGATGCGCGCCCGCGGTGCACAAGTAACCGACATCGCCGTCCTGGTTGTTGCCGCCGACGAAGGAGTCATGCCCCAAACGCTCGAAGCGCTCGACCATGCCCGGGCCGCGGGTGTCCCGTTCATCGTCAACATCACCAAGAGCGACCTTCCTACTGCGAACCCTGACCGGGTCAAGGCCCAGCTCGCCCAGCACGGGGTCAAGGTCGAAGGTTACGGTGGCGACACGCTCTGTGTCGAAACCTCTTCCGTCACCGGCGCCGGCGTCGAAGAACTGCTGGACGGCATCTCGGTTCTCGCACTGGAACTGGACCTGAAGGCCCCCTACGACGGCCCGTCAACCGGCGTCGTCATCGATTCGCGCGTGGACCGCGGGCGCGGCAACATTGCCACTATCCTCGTGGAGCAGGGGACCCTTCGCCGAGGCGACCCGTTCGTGGCGGCGGAGCATTACGGCCGAGTGCGCGAACTCCTTTCCGAGTCGTTCGTCCCGGTCGCCGAGGCGACACCGTCGATGCCGGTCCAGGTTCTGGGGTTCTCTGGCCTGCCCCAGGCCGGGGACCGTTTCGACGTTGTCGCGGACGAGCGAACCGCACGCGACACGGCCCAGCGCCGGCTTCTGGCCAAGCGCGACCGCATCCTGTCCGCAACGAAACCGCGGGTCAGCCTGGAGGCGATTCAGGAGAGAATCGCCGACGGTCAGATGCGCGAACTCAAGGTCGTGCTCAAGGCGGACGTCTCCGGCTCAGCCGAGGCGCTCAAGGAATCCCTTGAAGGACTCTCGCTTGACGAAGTTCGGGTCCGCGTCATCCACTCCGGCGTCGGCGCTATCAACCGGAGTGACGTACTCCTCGCCCAGGCTTCCGAGGCAATCATCGTTGGGTTCCACGTCAAGCCGCTGGCCGACGCGCGGCAGCAGGCCGACAAAGAGGGCATCGAAATCCGCACCTACCGTATCATCTACGCGGCAATCGACGACGTCCGGGCCGCGATGCTCGGTCTGCTCGAACCGGAGAAGAAAGAAGTCGCCCTGGGCAAGGCCGAAGTACGGCAGTTGTTCCGGCTTCCGCGTGGCCCAGCCGTCGCCGGCTGCTACGTCATCGAAGGCAAAGTCGTCCGCGACGCCCTGGCGCGCCTTGTTCGTCAGGGAAAGGTCATCACCAGCAGCCGGGTCGGCTCGCTGCGCCGGTTCAAGGACGATGTCAAGGAAGTCGACACCGGCTACGAATGCGGCATCGGGGTGGAGAATGTCGACGACATCCAGATCGGCGACATCATTGAGGTCTACTCCATCGAAGAAGTCCGCCGCAACGCATGATGTCCGACCGCGCACGCCGGTGACTGTCGGCCTGCTCATCCTCGACTGCTTCATCAGCGAGAGCCTGTCCCTCAAAGACAAACGCCGCATCCTGACCAGCCTGAGTGAACGCCTGCGCCGGTCCTTCAACGTCGCGCTGTGTGAAGTCGACTTCCAGGACCAGTGGCAGCGCGCCCGGCTTGCTGCGGTCCTGGTCAACACCGACTGGCGCATGCTCCAGAGCACGATGTCCAAGATGGTTGAGTTCATCGACCGGGACCGGCGCCTCCAGGTGCTCGATACCGAGACCCGCCGGCTCGTCTAGCTAGCGCACGAAAACCAGGGCCGCAAGTCCTACCACCCACAGGTAGTACGCAAACAGGTACAGCCGACGGCCAGTCACGGCGCGCCGCAACAGAACCAGCGCCCCCAGCCCGGAGGCGAAAGCCATAAGCGTTCCCAGGCCAACGGCCGCGGCGCTCACCCGCCCCAGGTCGATGCGCCGCAGCTCCAGCAAAGTCGCTCCGAACACCGCCGGTATCGACAGCAGGAGAGAGAACTCGAACGCCTGTTCGCGCGCGAGACCGGCGTAAATCCCCGCCGCGATGGTCGCGCCGGAGCGCGAGATTCCAGGTAGAATCGCAACCGCCTGGGCCAGACCGACGAGCACGGCTCTCCCCCACCCAATCCTCGCTTGGTTCTGCCTCACCAAACGCGTGCCGAACAGAAACGCCCCGGTCACGAGCAGCATCACCGCCACCAGTATCGGCGATGAGAACACTGCCTCAATACGCTCTTCGAACAACAATCCTGCCGCCGCCGCGGGCGCCGAGCCGAGCGCAACAAATCCCACCAGTCGCCAGCCGGCCCGGCGCCGCTCCGGGGTCTGCGCGATGCAATCGGACATGATGCCGCCGAGCCGCCGGGCAAAGAAGACCAGCACCGCACCAAGCGTGCCGATGTGCAGCACCGCAGACAGCGGCAGGCGTTGTGCCTCGGGCAGGCGCACGATGTGCTCCAGCAGTGCCAGGTGCCCGGAACTGGACACCGGCAGGAACTCGGTCACACCCTGCAGCACGCCGAGTGTGAACGCCTCGAGGTAGCTCACGCTGCTCTCCTTCGCTGATAAGACCCCCTGCCTGTCACCTAGAAACCTGTTTCGAAGCTCAGGTGCACTTTCCCCTGAAGCGGATGCTCACCCACCGCCACCCCATAGTCCAGCCCCAGAACCCCGGCCCTGGTCGCTGCCCGCACTCCTGCGCCACAACCTGAAATGAACCGCCACCGCCCCTGATGCACGAAAGCACCACAGTCAAAGAACGGGTAGATGCGCGACTGCCGGTCCGGCAGGTAACGCAGCTCGGCTCTGAGCACCACGGTTCGGTCCGAGGCAAACTCATTCTCCCTGAGCCCGCGCACACTGCGCGCCCCGCCCAGGTCATACAACTCCGTCCGGCTCAGCCGGGCCACGGAGTAGACGATGCGGCCTGCCAGGTCCGAGGCGAAGACAAGCCTGCTGCTCAGCGCCACCGCACCCCCAAGTCCGGCTTCGGTTCGACTCACCAGCCCGTTCCCGGCCGTATCGGCAGTCCTGGTACCAGCCCGCGTGCCGACCGACAAAGCGAGACCGCTTCTCGGATTCGCCGGATAGTCGCGCGTGTCGATACGCACTCCGGTTCCGGCCCAGACCGTCCGCGCATCAAGGCTGGCTGTCGCGTGTGTCACGAAGTCAAGTCCGGCCTCGAGCAGGACAACCGTTCCTGGCCGAGTCACGGCGGCCGCGGTCAACTCAATGTTGGTTCCCGAGACCACCGTATCCTCGGTCTCGTGTCTCATGCTCCCCGTCAGGTCAATGCCGGTACCAAGCACCCAGGGCTCGGTGTAGCTCAACGCATAGCCTGTGCGGGCGTAGGTTGAATGCCAGCCGGCCTCAAGTCGGCGACCAGTGTCAAACAGGTTGGTGACCCGCAGACTGGCAAGTCCGGTGAGCCGGCGTACTGCCGGGTCGTATCCAGCGCTTGCGGCAGCGCGGTTGCTCTTCTCCGCGACCACCCAGAACCTGACTCCCAGGCTTGTGTCGCGCTGCACGATGGCCGTGCTTTCGACCCGCACCAACCCTGAACCATGAAGGCCGCGCTGCCAGGCTGCCAGTTTCGTCCGCGAGTACCATCCGGGCGAGAACCGGGACAAACGCGCCAGCAGCAACGGCCGCGTGCCTGGCGTGCCCGCGAACTCGACGAAGCCAAGCCAGACCTTTGGTCCGGTTGAAACACTCAGGGTCGGAAAGACAAAAGGAACGCTGTCCCGCAGCGACACGCAGCGCACCTGAGCAAACGGGTATCCCTGTGATTCGTACCAGCGCCGGCCGGACTCAACCGCCTGCCGCACGGTCGCGGGTTGGAACCGGGCCCGGCGCCCCGGCAGACGAAAGCGAACGTCCGTCGCGCTGTCGCCTTCTGTGATGCTCCACCCCGCCACCCGCGCCGGCACCCCGCGGTCAACCCGGAAAGTGATGCGCACTCCTCCGCGGTCTGAAGACGTGTCAGCCGCCACCGACGCCCATAGGTAGCCGTGCTCGACAAGCTGCTCTCTGAGCCGCACGCCGGCCGCAATCCACTCTTCGGCACGAACCGTGTCTCCAGGCTTGATGTCCGGTTTGAGCGTTGGAACGCGACCGCGCGTCCTGTCGACGACGTCAACCTGACGTACAACTCGGCCTTCCGGCGTTCCGGTCACACTCAGCAGTAATGCCGTCAACCCTGCCCAGCTCGGCCCCGGCAACGATGCTAGCTCAGAAACAGGTATTGACGCCAAGCCTCGGGTACGTCATCCAGATTGCTGACCGCAAACGTGAAGTAGTGAGGCTTGCGTGGTCTGCGCCGCAGGGTCATCCGGGCCTGGGCCGGTGTTCGGCTCCCCTTCTTTGCGTTGCAATCGGGGCACGCGCAAACCAGGTTCTCCCACGTATCGGCACCGCTCAGCGACCTCGGGATGACATGGTCCGTGGTCATCGCCCCCTGCCGGGTGCCGCAATACTGACAGACACCGCCATCTCGCCGCAGCACGTTCCGCTTGGTCAAGGGCACTTCCCGACGCCGCACCCGCACATAGTAGTTCAGGCGCAGCACACTCGGCAGGCGCAGCGCCGTCTGCACCGAGCGGGCCACCATCCCGGAGTATTCAAGCATCTCGGCTTTGCGCGCAAGCACGAGCACCAGGGCCCGGCGGGCCTTGCACACCGACAGCGGCTCGTAGTTCTGGTTCAGCAGCAGGACTTGCTGGTCAAGCATGGCCGGCTAGTTGTCCCGGACGAACAGCTCCTTGTCAATCGCCTCAATCGTCTTCTCGATGTACTCGCTCTGTGCACGGGCGTAGGATGAGTAGGACGGGTCCTGACTGCCTTTGGCGTAGTACGTCCTGGCCTCCTGATACAGCGCCTTGGCTGACTTAAGCCTCGACAATGGTGTCGCTGCGAGATTCGTCCCGCGCTGCTGGTCGGCCGCCTGACGTTTGATGTCGCCCAGGTCCATCCAGGCCTGAACCAATTCGGGGTTCAGTGCCAGGGCCCGCCGCAGTCTGGCCTCGGCCGCACCAGGATTCCCCATCTGCAGCAAAGCCTCACCCCAGTAGACGTAGTACTCGGCTCTGGTCGAATCACGCCTGACCAGGTCCTCGAAAATCGCAACCGCCTGCTTTGCCTTCTGCTGGAGCATCAGCACCGCTCCCTTGCGCAGCAGCGCATCACGATTGTCCGGCTCATTCTGGATAATCGTGTCTATCTGGGCGATGGCCGCGCTGTAGTCCTTCATCTCAAGCAGGGCGTCAACCAGACGCTGACGGAGCGTCATCAGTGTTGGGAACCGGGCAATCACCGGTCTCAGCGCTTCCGCGGCCTCGCGATACCGCTTCTGCTTGTACAGGAAGTCGGCCCAGAGCCGCTGCACGTTCTGGTCGTCCGGAAACAGCCTCATCGCGGTCTGGAAAGTTGCCTCGGCGTTTGCCCAGTCGTTCTTCCGGACATAAACCTCAGCCGCCCCGTTGTACAGGTCCACCAGCGTCGAGTCCTGCTTCAGACCGGAGAGGTACACCGCGAGCGCAGAATCCTGCTGGCCGGTCGAGAGAAACAGGTCGCCCAGACCTTCGTAGGCTTTGGGTCGCTTCGGGTCAACCTTCAACGCCTTGCGGAACCAGCTCTCCGCCTCGGCCGCATCCCGCTGCCGGCGATAGGTCGCACCAATCGCGACGTAAGCCTCATAGAACATCGAGTCGAGCACCAGCGCCTCCTTGAAGTTCTTGAGGGCAGCCTCCAGGTCACCTTGAGCGAAGTACTGCTGGCCGATGCTGTAGCTGGCCTGCGCCTGCTCTCGTCTTGCCTTCAGCTCCTCATCAGAGACAGGCCTTACTGTCTGAGACGGTGCGCAGGCCAGCGCAACCATGACGGCCGCCAGCGCGCCGCGCGAGACGAAACGGGATAGACTCACAGAGATACTCCTTATTGTTCCTTTGCACGCACTCACGCCGTGATCACCGGACTGATGGAGCCGACGGGAGTCGAACCCGTGACCTCTTGACTGCCAGTCAAGCGCGCTCCCAGCTGCGCCACGGCCCCAGTCGAACGTGCTAAGTGTCCCTGAAATCTACCCTGCTGTCAAGCCGACGCATTGCCCCCAATCCCGAAACTGACTACCGCGACGGACACGAGGTCCGAGCAGAGGGCCAGGAGCCCGGAGTCCACCCATTCCTTCGTGTCTTTCGTCCTTTTCGTGGCTCAATGTCGGGTTTCGGGATTGCCTCACCGGGAATCTACCTGAAACGGAGGCACAACATGACCATCCCTGACTCCGAAA
>CAZQFS010000078.1:0-13956 GCA_964592755.1 uncultured bacterium
CCGTCCTGTTCCCGGACTCGACCATCTCGACCACGGGCTGGACCGGTTCGCTCACGCTCAGTCAGGTCGTCTTTGACCCAGAGGTGTTTGCCGGCGTGGTTGGGTCAGTGATCTACTCCGGCTACTACGCGGCCGACGCGCAGGACAAGAGCGCACGACTTGTCTACGACGTCACGAGTGATTACCTGGGTCTGCTCAATGCCAGGCTGCTGCGCGATGCAGCTCAGGCGGCAGTTGACCGAGCCGGTGACAACCTTGACCTTGTGCAGGAGAAGTTCAGGCTCGGTTCGGCGTCGCGCATCGACGTGATGCGTTCCGAAGTGTTTCTTTCCCAGGCGGAGATCAATCTGCTCTCGGCCGAGAAGGCGCTGGCCGGGGCGAGCAGTGCCTTTCTGGCCACGGTCGGCCTCAAGGGCGACGTGGTGGTTAAGCCGACGGAACAACTGAAAGAGCCATCCGGCCTCGTCGTCGGAGACCGCGATAGCCTGATCGCTGCTGTCGAGCGCGCCAATCCGGGCGTGAAGCTCACCGACCGCGCCCTGGTTGTCAGCCGGCTCAACCATGCCGCGTCCGTGGCCCGCCTCCTGCCGTCGGTGTCAGCCTACTGGAGTTCGAGTTACTCGGATACGCTGTTCCCGTCCGGCTACAAACGTTGGGACGACCGGGACCAGGTGTCGTACGGCATACGGCTGAGCTTTCCGTTGCTCGACATCAAATCGTACATCCTCGATATTGCCCAGGCATCGGTCGAGTTACGTCGGGCCCGTGCCGCTGCCAACAGGGCACGGCTGCAGCTTCGTTCGGTTGCGGCCTCAGCCATCATGGCATACGAGGAGGCACTTCAGCGTCACGACTATGCCCGGCGCAATCTGGAGCTGAATCAGGAGCTGTATCGGCTGTCTCAGGAGCAGCAGCGCCTGGGTGCCATATCGCTGCTCGATTTCTTCAGCGTGGAGACAAACCTGACCCAGGCGCAGGCTGCCTACATCTCGGCGCTGAGCGATACCTATGTGCAGGCCGCGCAGATCAGCTATCTGATGGGTCGGGTCGGCCAGGATGCGCGCTAGAAGGGAGTGAGAGTGAAGCGTCGAACACGGACCGTCCTCATCGTTGTCTCCGTGGCAGTTGTGCTCGCGGTTATCGTCGTGGGTAACACGCGTCGCAAGCCGACCGGCGAATCGGTTAACACCAGAAGAGCCGCCTACGGCTCAATCCTCGCCAAAGTATCGGTCACGGGCGAGCTCCGGGCACAAGCCCAGGTGAACCTCCAGGCCCAGGTCATGGGCGTGGTTGAGCGCATCCCGGTCAGCGAAGGCGACCAAGTCAGCAAAGGCGACGTCCTGCTCCAGCTCGACCGCCGGGCCTACGAGGCCAACATGGTCTCGGCCCGCGCCAACTACACCCAGGCCGGGCTCAGTTTCGGCCGAGTCGAGAGCCTGCACGCAGCCCATCTGGTCTCAGACCAGGAACGCGACGCTGCTCAGGCTGCGTACGAGATGGCCCGTGCCCAGTACGAGGCTGCCCGGGACCAGTACGACAAGACTACGATTCGTGCCCCGATTTCCGGCACGGTTGCCCGGGTCAACATCAAGGAAGGCGAGACCGTGCTCATCGGTACGATGAACAACATCGGCACGGTACTCATGGTCATCGCCGACATGGCCCGGATGCAGGCGATCGTGGACGTTGATGAAACCGACGTCGTGAACGTTGCCCTGGGTCAGCGCTGCCGGGTCCAGGTTGATGCCCTGCCTGACACCGCGTTCAGCGGCCGGGTCACCAGGGTTGGCTACATGCCCTCGGCGCAGAGCGCCATTTCCGCCTCGGTTACCCAAAGCACGACCTTTGAGGTTGAAATCACCCTCGACTCGACTACGCCTGCGTTGCGGCCGGGCATGAACGTCCACGCCGACATCATTACCGCGGAAATCGACTCGGTTCTCGTCGTGCCGGTGCAGTCTGCAGGCCGACGCGAGGTGGGAGGGAAAGAGACCGAGACCGTGTTCCTGGTCAAGAACGGCAAAGCGGTCCTGACGCCAATCAAGACCGGCAAGGCATCAGATGCCGACCTCGAAGTGCTCGAAGGATTGCAGCCCGGTGACGAAGTAATAACCGGTCCGTACAAAGTGCTCGTCAAACTGACCGACGGCCGCCGTGTCAATCCTCGGCCCGACACGACCGAGAAAGCCAACTAGCAGTTGCTCATTCGCACCGAAGCACTGGTCAAGTCATACCGCACCGGCACGGTCGAGCTGCGTGCGGTCGACGATGTCTCACTCGGAATCGACCAGGGCGAGTACGTGGCGCTGATGGGCCCGTCCGGTTCAGGCAAGTCGACCCTGATGCATCTTCTGGGCTGTCTTGATATGCCCACGTCCGGCCGGTACTGGTTTGACGGCCAAGACGTCACTGCGCTCATCGACGAAGAACTGGCCCGGCTGCGCAACCGGGAAATCGGGTTCGTCTTCCAGAGCTTCAATCTGCTCGGCCGGCTCTCGGCTCAAGCGAATGTCCAGATGCCGATGGTCTACGGCAGGGTCAAACCCAAAGAGCGGCAGGAACGTGCTGCCCAGATGCTCGAACTGGTCGGCCTGAAGGACAGGATGAAGCATAATCCCAACGAGCTCTCCGGCGGCGAGATGCAGCGCGTGGCCATTGCCCGCGCCCTGGCCAACCGACCAAGAGTCTTGCTTGCCGACGAGCCGACCGGCAACCTTGACTCCCGCACTGGCCAGGACATCATGAGGCTGTTCGACTCCCTGGCCGAGCAGGGCAATACCATCATTCTCGTGACCCACGACCAGAACATCGCCCGCCACGCCCGCCGAGTCATCCACATGGTCGACGGCAAGGTGGTCAACTAGACCATGCTCATTGAGTTGCTCAGACTTGCGCTTGAGACCTTCCGTACCCACAAGCTGCGCTCGTTCCTCACCACTCTCGGCATCATCATCGGCGTGATGACCGTTATTGCGATTGTTTCGTTGATTCAGGGGATGAACTACGAGGTCGAGCGTCAGATATCCTCACTTGGGTCCAACACCATCTATATCCAGAAGATAAACTGGGGCATGGGCCGGCTTGACTGGGATGAAGTGTCCCGTCGTCCCAACCTGACCCTGGACGATGCCCTGGCGGTCGCCCAACTGCCGGCCATTGCTAAGGTAGCGCCGATGCGTGGCCGGATGGTCAACCGCATTACTTACCGCAGCGACAAGGTGACCGATGTCGAAGTCAACGCCTCCACGCCGAGTCTCAGCGAAGTCGGCAGTTACCAGGTCGAGGTCGGACGCTACATCAACTCCGACGACAGTCTGCGCAAACGTCAGGTCTGCGTCATCGGCGCCTACGTTGCCGACAACCTCTTTCCTACCGAGACTCCAATTGGCAAGCGTCTTACCCTCGACGGCAAGAGCTACACGGTTGTCGGCGTGCTCGCCCGCAAAGGCAGTTTCCTTGGCCAAACACAGGACAACCTGATTCACGTGCCGATTACAACCTTCGAGAAGGACTTCTCGCCCGGCCGTGGGTTTGGCGAGCTCCAGTACTCGGTTACCATCCAGGCCATGCCCAGACAGGGCGTGACGGTCGACGCGGCCATCGACCAGATTCGAGAACTGATGCGCCGCCGCCACGGTCTAGCGTACAACAAACCGGACGACTTCGGCATCAATACTCAGGACACAATCCGGGAGATATACCGCAACATTACGCGGGTCGCATACATCGTGATGGTCGCGGTCGCGGCGATATCGCTTCTCGTCGGCGGCATTGGCATTATGAACATTATGCTCGTCGCGGTTGCTGAACGGACCCGGGAAATCGGCTTGCGCAAGGCGCTCGGAGCCACGAATCAGGTCGTGCTCTGGCAGTTCTTGATAGAATCCGTGCTTCTGTCGGTTGCGGGTGGAGCCATTGGCCTGGCCGTCGGGCTTGGCATTGCCAAAACCGTTGAGATTGCTGCACATCTGCGTGCGGCGGCGCCGTTGTGGGTGGTGATGCTCGGGCTCGGTTTTTCTGCCGCAGTCGGTATCTTCTTCGGTATCTACCCTGCTTCGCGCGCTGCTCGCCTCAATCCGATTGAGGCACTCAGGTACGAATAGCCGGGCCGCTACGCAGTATGCGGTTTGCTTGACTTCCGAAAGTTCCTGACCTATAATAAGTTATGCCCATTCGGGAATTCTCGTGTGGTAGCTGCCACGAGGTGTTTGAGACCTTGGTCAGGGGCCCGCGCGACCGGGCCGGTCTGCGCTGTCCGAAGTGCAGCAGCAAGAAGTTGACTCAGCTCTTCTCGGTGTTTGGCGTCGCCGGCGCCGAGAAGAAGGTCTCTGCCTCGTCGAAGTCCTGTAAGTCCTGTAGTAGTCATAGTTGCAGTACCTGCGGTTAGGAGGGTCGCAATGACCATCACCAAGGCAGACCTCGTCGAAACAATCGCGCGCCAGGTTGCGCCGAACATCACCAAGCGCGATGCCGGGCGGATTGTGCAGATGTTCATAGACGAGATATGCAAGACGCTGCAAGAAGGTAACCGTATAGAAATCCGTGGGTTCGGCGTGATGTCCACCAAGTTGCGCAAGCCCAAAGTGGCCCGCAACCCAAAGACCAAGGACCCGGTGAACATCCCACCCCGGCGAGTACCGGTCTTCAAGGCGTCAAGGCTTCTGAAGTCGAGTCTCATGAAAGGAGCGGTCTAGTCCATGCCGTGTGGCCGCAAACGCAAGCTGGCAAAGATCCGCCGTCACAAGTACAAGAAGCGCATCAAGGCGATGCGCCACAAGAAGAAGCTCCGCTAACCACAGCGCTGGGCCGGTCCTGCGCCGGTTCACGCCTCGGCTCGTACTCAACAGCACAACTGCGCGTTCCGGAGCCGGCGCCGAGCGTTGTTGCGGAACGACCCTGATACAGGCGAAGACACCCGGGCCACGTACAAGGCCCGGGTGTGGCTTCATTGACATAACCGGCTCCCCGGGTTATTCTGCCGCATGTTCACCAAGGAGAACTCCGTGAGAAACACAACCATGGCCGTCCTGTCGGCATTGATGCTGTCGGCTGTCGCCACTGCCCAGGGGCCAGCTACGTCCTGGCAGCACAAGCTCGGCTTCGAGCTTATCTTGAACGAGGGGTACTACTCAGCCAACTGGGCCGGCAGCGAGCAGACCTCCGGCTCGCTCACCGCGATGCTCGGCCACATCGCTTCCAGACAGATGAACGAGAAGATGAAGCTCGAACACGACCTCGGGTTCGCCTTCGGTCAGCTTCTCTCGCTCGACACGCTGACCGACAGATGGACGCCGAGTAAGTCCGAGGACAAGGTGAAGCTCGATGACGTCCTGCGATTCACCCTGGGCATGTGGGTTGACCCGCTTATCTCATTCGGGCTCAAGTCCCAGTTCATCGACGCCACCGCCGCCCCGACCATGTACCTGAACCCGCTCGAACTGCTGGAGACCGGCGGCGTCGGCCGCAGGTTCTTCGACGATTCCACTCGCACGCTCACCTCGCAGTTCGGCGTAGCCGCACGACAGGTCTTCAACGCGCGCGATACCTTGACCGTCTCCGATGCAGGCGTGAGCTGGATAACAGCCTTGCGCCACATCGTCTTCTCTAAGGACGCCGAGTACACGACGCGGCTCGTGGCCTACAAACCTCTGCTCAGGTTCGGCGCGGGCGAGGAGCTGAGCACGTGGCCGGTACTCGACTGGGAGCACGCCGTCACGGCCCGATTCAACAAGGCCTTGAGCGGCAAGGTGTACGCTCAGATGCTCTTCGATGACGGGATTGACGAGAGCCCGAGACTGAAGCAGACTCTGGGGATGGGTCTCTCGCTTGCATGGCCGTCCGGCTCTTGAACCGGGCGACGTAACAACGCGGCGCGGGCCGGCGTCCTATCTGGCATACCTAACCGGAGGAAACCACCCATGAGAGTGAATGCAGTTCTGCTAGCCGTGCTGCTTGTCGGTTGCTACGTACCGAGTCCCAGGCCCGGCAAGGCTGAAACCCTGCGCAAGGCCGTGTCGGCCGGAGAAGCCGAATCGGCTCAGGTCACAATCGCCCTGGGAGTTGGCAGGCTCAGCCTCTCGTCCGGAACCGATGAGTTGCTCGATGCCCGCTTCGAGTACAACATCCCGGACTGGAAGCCCGAGGTCTCGTACGAAGTCGAGGATGGATTGGGCAGGCTGACCGTCGAGCAGCCTTCTCGCGTGATCGGTGCAACGTGGCCGGGCAACGTCCGCTACGACTGGGCCTTGAAGCTCGGCGCCAGGACACCGATGGACCTGGAGGTCGAACTCGGCGTGGGCAAAGCTGAGCTTGACCTCAGAGGCCTTCCGCTCAGACACCTGGAAGTTGATGCTGGTGTCGGCGAGGGACTCATCGACCTGTCCGGCGACCGCACGTTTGACCTCGAGGCCGACATCGAGGCCGGCATCGGCAAGCTCACCCTGCTCTTGTCCAGTGTAGTCGGCACCCGGGTCGAGGTCGACGGTGGTATCGGCAACGTGCTGAACCGCGGGCTCAGACCCGACGGTGACGGCTATGTCAACGATACGTGGGGCAAATCTCAACGGTCGCTCAAGATCAATGTCGGAGGCGGAGTCGGCGAAGTTGAGTTGAAGCTCGTCGACAACGCCAGCATCTAGAATCGGACGGTCACCAGGCGTTTCGCGGAAGCGCCGCGATGCGATGCGAACCCCGTTATTAACGCGACCAGAGCGTCGCAGTCTACCTTCACTTTGTTCCAGAGGCTCGTACGCTCGGGAGGCAGTCTCTGCGCAAGGTACAACCCGCAAGCAAGGCCCGCCGCTGTTCCGGCAATGCCCACCCCGACCGCGCCGCGGCGACTGCGCAAGATTCCGTAGCCCGCCCCGGCACCGGCCAGCGCGCCTGCGAAACCGGCGCTGGCAAACAGACAGCCCCTGCCCAATGACAACGGCGAGTCGCGCACTGCCCGGGCTGCCAGCAGCGTGCCGGCAATACTACCGGCAGAGCCGAGGGCGGCCATGACACTCTGGTCCCGCCTGCCCGTACGGCCCGTCACCACGTAGTAGGCGGCGCCCGGCAAAGCTGCACCGGCAACGCCACCGACCCTGGTCGCGAAGGCCTGACCTTCGGAACCCTGCCGGTTGCGCGCCAGAACCAGCCCGGCCACGGTCCCCGCGACCTCGCCGGGCAGTATTCCGACCGACGGCGACGCGTGCCACAACGAGTCATGGAAGACGAGGTCGTTGATGAGCGTGCCCACGCAGAGCCCTTGGATGATTCCAAGGTCAGTGGCGGTGGCGACTGAAGCCGCACGGCCGAGGCTCATGTTTCGCGCCAGGACCAGGCCGCCTGCCTCACCGGCCACGCCTGCCAGCCACATGGCCAGGATTCGGTTCGGCCAGGGTCTGAACTTGAGCCAGGCGTCCAGGCTGTGCCCGGCCAGAATCCCTCGGTAGCCGAACGCGGTACTCAGATGGGACTGGGCTTCGGTTATGCTCGACCGGCTGGCGAGAAGCAGGGTGCCGAGGTAGCCCATTGAGCTGCCGGCGAGATAGACGCTGGCCCGGGCCGGCAGACCTTCTGGCCGGAAGTAGAGCACCGCCGCGGTTCCGTGCCAGCCCAGGGCCATCGGTACCTGCTCCAACAGAAACCGAGTGCGTCCATCCTGTCGTAAGCCTTGGAGCACACCGAACTCCGAGGATGCCACGAGAACGGCAGACAGGAGCAGTTGCACCACGGCTCCAATCTACTGCGGCTTCCTCAGGTGTCAACCCCATGCTGTCTCGTCCTTGACTTGCTTCCGGCATCCGGTATACCTATGCTTGAACTCAGCTTGATTCTTGAGCCAGGATTCCAAAGGAGGAGCAGTGAAAGCAGTGAACGAACACGTCTGCACGACCGCTTTGGTCATCTCTGTTTTGCTCGGTGTCTGTTCGGCCCAGGATACGCTCTGGCTGCGCCGGTTCGACTTCGGCGCTGATGCCCAGGCAGTGGGCATCGACTATCGCGACGGCGTGATTGCCGTGGCCGGTGCGGTCACGGATGATTCAACGTTCAGCTCCGACATTCTGGTGATGCGCTGCAATGCACACGGCGAGACCCTGTGGACCCGTCGGTTCGACTCCGGGATTGACGACGCTGCCATCGAAGCATGTATTGATGCCGATGGCAGTGTCGTGGTCAGCGGCTATGGCATGGTCTTTCCGGAAAGACCGGGAGCTTCAGGGCCGTTGCTACACAGCTCGGCAGAACGAAGGCACGAGGTGGTCAAGCAGGAGTCGCTCTGGTCAATCACCATCAGGTATGATTCGGCCGGAAACGAGAAGTGGGTGCACATTGAGCCGGGCAAGTTGAGCTTCGGTCTGGCATTGGACGAGCAGGGCAACTGCTACATTTCCGGCGCCGAGGTATTCCAGACCGGCTACGACCTATGGCTTGTCAAGCTCAATCCTCAGGGAGAGACCCTCTGGACACGGACCTATGACTTGTCGGTGCTCGACCTCGGATACCGTCTTGCCCTGAGTCCGGACGGGAACGTGGCCCTGGCCGGCATAACCGGCCTCGGAAATATCGACATCCTGACCGCCAGGTTCACGCCCACAGGCGACACGCTCTGGCTGCGCCGACACACCTGCCCTGACGGCGGGTATGGCATCGGCGTGGCCGTGGACCAACAGGGCAATGTCGTCACCTGCGGCTGGGCAACGTCCGCCGACAGCGAGTACATCGCGGTCATCAAGCACGACTCGGTCGGAAACCAACTCTGGGACCGGCTGTGCGCGCCAGGCGGGTACAGCGAGTCGTACGACGTCGCGTGTGACTCATCGGGCAGCATCTATGTTGCCGGTTCAGGCGGCAGGTTTCCAGGGGAGAATTATCTGGTCATGAAGCTTACGCCCGACGGCGAAGAGGAGTGGGTTGCATTCTACGATGGCGACGGCTATGACTTCTGCCAGGCAGTGGTTTGTGACACACTCGGCGACCCGATCACTGGCGGGGCCTCAACAGGAGCGAGTCTCTGCCTCGATGTTCTTCTCGTCAAGTACTCGTGTGCCAGCGGGTTGGCCGAGGAATGTGAGAGACCGACTCGCGGTTGTGGAAGAGGGTCAAGCTCTCTTCTGTCTTCCCCCGTGTCGCTGGTTCTGCACGCGCCTACACCAGGCAACTACTTCATCGAGTTGTGCGACCTTGCCGGACGTCGAGCCGCGACCCTGCACCCGGGCTGGCTTGAGGCTGGGTTCCACGAGCTCAGCCTGCCGCGTCAGGCCGGCGTCGGTTTCCTGCGCATAACCGGCCCGGGCTTGACCGCAACGTACAAGACCGTGACGCTCAGGTAGGTTCGCGCGCAACGCCGGACCACCGCCAGCGCACGCTGGTCCCCTCGCTGCTCTTGGAGTGGCTGCCGCTGACTCAGCTCCATGAATCAGAGTCTGCCGGGCGGAAACGCGCCGACTGACTGCGCGACCCGAGTGCCACAGGCAGGATACGCACGATGCAAGCTAAGCCACGCAATTCTGCTACTTATGCCTGTGGTCTTGGCCGGTGGAGTGGTCCAGGGAACGGCTCCGGGAGTCGCTCCCCCTGTCAGATGTCAGAGCAGCTCAGGCGGCAGTTCGCTGTCCGGTCGCAACAGGACTTGCGTCTACGCGGCTGAAAGCGGACGCGCGCGCGTTCCATGTGGCGAGAACGGACGCAGACCAACGAGCAGATGGTCAGGGGCTCGACGTGCCAGCTCCGGCGGCAAGCGCCAGGTCACAGGGCGTCTGACTCGCGATGGCAGGCGGCAGTGCCGGGGCAGTACGCAGCCGAGCGCGGGAACCGAGGGGACCGCAGCGACTCAGGTCGCGGGAGGGGCCGGAATGAAGCCGTCTTTCATCAGCGCCTGGGTCATCTCGCGAGCTTGCTTGATTCTGGCCGTCGCGGTTGCGAGAAGCTGCTCGCGGGTCATGGTGATTCGGGCCACGCCCTGCTCGATTGCTTTCATGCCCACGGCCACGGCCTCGCGGGGAAAGACCTCCCAGTCGTCCATGGTTGGAACCAGGTAGTCTTCGCGCAGGCCCCGGTCTTCAGCCACTCTGGCCAGTTCGAGGGCGGCAGCGATGCACATCTCGTCGGTGATAGTCCTGGCATTGACATCGAGCGCGCCGCGGAAGATACCGGGGAACCCGAGCGAGTTATTGACTTGGTTGGGGAAATCGCTCCGGCCCGTGGCGACGACGCGGGCACCGGCATCAATCGCTTCCCAGGGCCAGATTTCCGGAATCGGGTTGGCACAGACGAAGACGACCGCGTCCTTTGCCATCGAGCGAATCCACTCAGGCTTGACCGTGCCCGGGCCGGGCGTAGACAGAGCGATGAGGACATCAGCGCCTTTCATGGCATCGGCGACATGGCCGCGTACGTCCCACTTGTTGGTGGTTTCGCAGATGTGCCACTTCTCCTTGAACTGCTCTTTCAGCTCGGTGCGGCCTTTGTGAAGCGTGCTTTTGGAGTCGCACATGATGATGTTCTCCGCAGTAACACCGCCCTTGATGCAGACTCGGGAGATAGCGATGTTCGAAGCACCGGCTCCGAGGAAGACGACTTTCACCTTGGCGATGTCCTTGCCCACGAACTTGAGCGCGTTGACCAGGCCGGCGTAGGTGACCGCGGCCGTGCCCTGTTGGTCGTCATGCCAGACCGGGACACTCATCTCGGCGCGGAGTGTATCGAGGATACGGAAGCATTTGGGCTGCGCTATGTCTTCAAGGTTGAAGCCGCCAAACGACGGTTCCAGGAGCTTGGCCGTCCGGATGAACTCGTCCGGGTCTTTGGTACGCAGGGCAATGGGTACCGCGTCGACGCCACCCAGGTACTTGAAGAGCAGTGCCTTGCCTTCCATCACTGGCATCGAGGCCTCAGGTCCGATGTCGCCGAGGCCGAGCACGCGGGTGCCGTCGGTGAGCACGCAGATGGTGTTGGCGCGGTTCGTATGCTCAAATGACATCTGCGGGTTCTGCTGGATGTCTTTGCAGGGCGCGGCCACGCCCGGGGTGTACCAGATGGCAAAGTCATTGAAGTCGCGCACACAGCACTTGGGCGCAACCTGGTACTTGCCACGGTAGAAAGGGTGCAGTCTCATCGCATCCGCGGCGGGCTTCTTGGCTTTGGCGATGAGTTGGTCGACTTCGGCCTGGGTCAGTTTCTTCACGGTCTTGCTCCTTGTTCGTTATGCCGGAACTTGTCTGGTCAAGGGCGGCCGGATGAAGAAGCTCACGACGGCCGCGACAAGGCAGAGGACTCCGGTCAGGATGAATGCGAAATTGTAGTTGCCGGTCAGTTCCTTGACGCGGGGGGCGAAGATGTTGGACAGCAGGCCACCGACTCCATAGGCGGTGAAGATGAAGCCATAGTTCACGCCTGCGTGCTTCGTGCCGTAGTAGTCGGCGTTGATCGCCGGATAGAGCGCCAGGTAGCCGCCGAAGGTCGCGCCGACCAGGGCGATGCCGAACCAGAACAGCACCGGCGCAGCCGGAATCAGGAAGTACCCGAAAACGGCGACGGCGTTGATCAGGTACATCAGGAACAGGGTGCGCGAGCGGCCGATGGAGTCGGATATCCGGCCCCAGAAGATGCGGCCGAGTGTGTTGAAGATGGCGAGTACCGACACGCCGACCGCAGCAACCGGGCCGCTGAAGCGGGCCAGCTCCTGGGCAATCGGCGATGTCTGGCCAATCATCATCAGGCCGGCAGCACATCCGGCGAAGTACATAAGCCAGATGACCCAGAACTGCCAGGTCGAGAGCATCTGGCCTGATGTGAAGTCGGTGCGCACCGCGACACCGGCCGCAGTCTGTGGCGGAGTCCAGTTGGGCGGGCGATAGCCGGCCGGCGGGTTGCGTAGTATCAGCCCGCCGAGCACGACGAGCACAAGATAGGCGATGCCCAGATACAGGAAGGTCTTGTAGACTCCGAGTCCTGGCAGCGGGAACAGGCTCGCACCGAGCAGATTGTAGGGGCTGCCGGTGATGAGCCCCTGGGCGAGCGGTGCGGCAAAGAAGGCACCCGCGCCAAAGCCGGCAACGGCCAGGCCGGTGATGAGCCCGCGTTTGTCCGGGAACCACTTGACCCCGGCGGCAATCGGACAGACGTAGGCAAAGCCGATGCCGATGCCGGAGATGACGCCGTATGCTATCACGAGCATGACGATGCTCCGAGCAAAGCTCGCCATGACCATGCCGAATGCCAGGAGTACGCCGCCGATGATGGCAACGACCCTGGGTCCCAGTCGGTCCTGGAGCCGGCCACCCACCACGGTCGCCAGCGCAAAGAAGATGAGGACGACCGAAAAGGGCAGAGATGCCTGAGTTGGGGTGATGCCGAGTTCGGCTTCGAGCGGCTTGCGGAACACGCTCCAGGCGTAGATGGCCCCAAGGCAGACCTGGACCAAGACTGCGCCAAGCACGATATACCAGCGATTGAAAGGCTTAGCTTCCGTCATTGTTGAACCTCCTGGCAGGCAGGCGGCAGGCAGCAGACAGAATACCGGGATGAGCCGTCAGATGTCCGACGCGTCCCTGTATCCTGTCTGCCGTATGCCGTATTCTCTTCGTTACTCGTCGAGCGTCGAGATGTCGCCGACCGGCTTGCCCAGGGCCTCGGCCTTGAGCAGGCGGCGCATGATCTTGCCCGAACGGGTCTTGGGGAGCTTGTCGCGGAACTCAATCGAATCAGGCCGGGCAATCGGGCCTATCTCGGTCGAGACCCACTTCTTCAACTCGTCTTTCAGGGCTTCTGACTTCTCGAATCCGACTTTCAGCGTGACGTAGGCTTTGGGTACGTCGCCCTTGATTTCGTCCGGCACGCCGACCACTGCGGCCTCAGCCACCGCGGCATGAGCCACGAGGGCGGATTCGATTTCCGCGGTACCCAGACGGTGCCCGGCAACGTTGAGCACTTCGTCGGCCCGGCCGCGGAACCAGAAGTAGCCGTCCGCGTCCTTGGTGCAGGAATCACCGGTCAGATACTTGCCCGGAAAGCGAGACCAGTAGGCTTCCTTGTACCGTTCCGGGTCCTTGTACAGGGTACGCAGCATCGCGGGCCAGGGCTTGAGAAGCACGCCAAACCCGTTCTCGCCCGGCTTGATGGGGTGACCATCGCCGGTGACAACGTCGGCAAGGATGCCGGGCAGGGGACGGGTGGCTGAACCGGCCTTCAGCGGGGTAATCGGCAGGGGCGAAATCATGAAGTTGCCGGTCTCAGTCTGCCACCAGGTGTCCATGATTTGCAGTTTGCCGCCACCGATGTTCTCGCGATACCAGCGCCAGGCCTCGGGGTTGATAGGCTCACCGACCGAGCCGAGCAGCCGCAGGCTCCTGAGATTGTGCTTTCTCGGGAACTCTCCGCCGAAGCGCATGAACATCCGGATGGCAGTCGGCGAGGTGTAGAGAATCGTCACCTTCTCGCGTTCGATGATTGACCACCAGCGGTCTGGTGCCGGGAAGTCAGGTGCTCCTTCATAGAGTATCGAGGTTGCGCCAAGCATCAACGGCGCGTAGACGATGTAGGAGTGACCGGTCACCCAGCCGACATCAGCCGCGCACCACCAGATGTCTTCCGGCTTCAGGTCAAAGACGAACTTGAGGGTCGAGGCGGTCCCGACCGCGTACCCACCGTGCACGTGAACGATGCCTTTGGGCTTACCGGTCGTGCCTGAGGTATACAGAATGTAGAGCGGGTCCTCGGGGTCGAGCTGCTCAGCCGGGCACTCGTCCGGCTCGTTGGCAGTGATCTCGTGCCACCACAGGTCCCGACCCGGCTTCATCTCGACCGGGTTGCCGGCGCGCTTGCACACGATGACATGTTTGAGCGACGGGCACTCAACCAAACCGGGGTCGGCGTTAGCCTTAAGCGTCACTACCTTGCCCCGACGATAGCCGCCATCGGCGGTGATGAGCACTTTGGCCTCGGCGTCCTGGATGCGGTCGCGCAGGCTGG
>CAZQFS010000079.1:0-13878 GCA_964592755.1 uncultured bacterium
AACCACCCTATGAGAGTCCACGCAATCACACCGTCATCCAGCAGGCATACAGCAAGCTGAGCACGGTCGGTCTGCTCGACCTGACAGTTGACCTGGAGACACGCAGCGTTGTGGGATACCGCGGCCGGCTCTACGACCTTATGGGTGAGGAAGTGCCGATGGACCGCGAGTACCTTGCCTGGCTCGACTCGACCCGGGCGGTGGCCGAGCGCGGCTTTGACGAGGTGCTGGGCCGGAGCGTGCGGGAGCTGACCCGCGGCGGGTTCATGGAGACGCCGGCCGGCAATCTCGTTACCGATGCGATGCGCGAGTATGCCGGAGCAGACATTGCCGTGCACAATTCGGCCGGGGTACGCGCCAACATCCCCGAAGGCGAGGTTACGTTCCGGCATGTCTATGTGGTGGATGTCTTCGGTAACACCCTGGTGACCGGCACGTACACCGGCGAGCAGGTGCGCAGGATACTCGAAGTGTCGGTGAACGGGCACCACGCGATATTCCAGGTCTCGGGGCTGGAGATGACCTATACCAAGAAGAGACCGATTGGCGAGCGCGTGCTCTCGGTGAAGGTCAATGGTCAGCCGCTCCGGCCGGAGCAGAAATACCGGGTCGCGACCAATTCCTTCCTCGCGGCTGGCGGTGGCGATTACGGCGTCTTTCTCGACGGTGAAGACATTGAAGACAGCTACCTGCCGTTGCGCGACGTAATTGCCCGCTACATCCGTCGACACACGCCGGTGGACGCCCGAGTCGAGGGGCGAATCGTGCTCGTGGACAAGTAGCGGGGACGGCAGTCAGCGTGTGGTCCCGGCGCGAGGTTAACGAACGTGCGGTTGCCGTGCTCGCCGAGCAGGCCTGCCTCTCGCCGGTCATGGCTCGTCTGCTTTGGCTGCGCGGGGTGCGGGACGAGCGGGCGGTGGAGTGCTGGCTGCGGCCTTCGGTCGAGCACCTGCATCCGCCGGAGCTGCTGCCCGACTTCGACCGGGCAGTCGCCCGCATTGAGCAGGCGGTGGCGCGGCAGGAGCAGATACTTTTGTGGGGTCACGACGACCTGGACGGCATCACATCGGTTGTCATCCTGCACCGGCTGCTCGCAGACCTGCGTGCTCGGGTCGGCTACCACATCCCAACACGCGGGCGGGAAAAGCACGGGTTGAATGCCGCGGTCGTGCGGGCCCAGCCCGGTGCGGGTCTGGTAGTCACGGTCGACTGCGGCATTACCAACCGCGACGACGTTGAGCAGTTGCGCGAGGCCGGCGTTGACGTGCTCATCACCGACCACCACGAGGTTCCAGACCAGATGCCCAGGGCGGTGGCGAACGTTGACGCCAAGCGACCGGACTCACACTACCCCTATCGCGGTCTGGCCAGCGCTGGTCTGGCTCTGAAGCTGGGGATGGGCCTTGTGCAGAGGAGGCTTGGGCTGGGTGCTGGCGAGTTCCTGTCGGTTCAGCCGGAGCTGCTCGCGTTGGCAGTGCTCGGCACGATTGCCGACCGGGTTCCTCTGACTGGTGAAAACCGGACGCTCGTCGGCGTGGGACTGGCACGGTTGCAGAATACCGGCCTGCCCGCGGTGCGGGCAGTGCTTGACCGCCTCACGGGCAGCCAGCAGCTCTCGGTTGGTCGTTTTCTGACCGAGCTGCTGCCTCTTTTCGCCGCAGCCAGCGGCAACGACGCGGTCGCGAGAATCCTTAGCTCGACTCAGGAGGAGGCCGAAGCCTGGGTGGACACGCTTGAGGCGGAGAGCAGGATATGGCGGGAAGAGGCCGAGCGGACCCTGGAGCTGGCAGCACGGCAGGTTGTTCTGGGTGATGGTATCCTCTTTGTCCGGAGCCGGGAGCTTTCGCTGCGTGCGCTTGGATTCTGCGCCGCCAAGCTGAAAGACCGGTATCAGGTGCCGGCAGTGGTGATGGGCTGGCGCGGTGACGCCTGGGTCGGGGAGTGCCGGGGCATGGAGAGTGTCAGTCTGCTCGACCTGATGAACGCCTGCGCCGGGTGCTTTCTTGATTTCGGCGGCCACAAGAAGGCGGCGGGATTCACGATTACCGACGAACGGGTCGAGGAGTTTGTGCGACAGGCAGAGGAGTACGCTCACCGTAACTTCGCCGGCCGGATTCAGCCGGAGAACCTGGTGATGGTCGACGCCGTGCTTCCGCTGGTTCAATTCGATGCGGGTCTTGTGGCACTCGGGCCTTTTGGCGACGGCAACCCGGCACCGGTCCTTGAGTCCGGGCCGGCAACGTTCAGTCAGCACGGTGATGTCCTGAGGCCGGAAGGACGACGCGAACTGACCCTGAAGGCGATGCGTGGAGCGCTGATGGTGGAGCCAGAAGGACAGTGGAATGTGCTATATACCATGGACGACACCGGTGCGCTGACCGCGCTGGACGCCAGGCCCGTGCTGCCGCTGGGGTAGGCAACGTGCCGGACAAGCGAATCCACATATCGCGCAAGCGGAGCCGAGCGCAACATGCCTGGGTCTTCTCCAACGAGGTGCAGCGTACCGAGGGCAATCCCGGGCCGGGCGACCTGGTGCTGGTGCTGGAACGGGGTCGGCCGGTCGGCTCGGCCGTGTACAGCCCGCATTCGCTCATCCGGGCCCGACTCTACTCGAACCGCAACGAGGAATTAGACCAGGAGTTGCTTAAGCGTCGTATCGATGCCGCATGGAACTGCCGCCGCGAGTGGCTGCCTGGGGAGAAAGACTGCCGGCTGGTCTACGGTGAGAGCGACCAGGTTCCGGGTCTTGTCGTGGACAAGTACGATGACCACTTTGTGGTTCAGACCTACTGCCTTGCCCTCGACCTGCGTCTGGAGATGGTAGTCAATGCGCTCAGGGAGCTGTTTGATGTGGCCTGTGTGTTTGAGAAGAATGACTTCCGGCTGCGGGAGCCGGAGAGTCTGCCGCGGCGGGAAGGGGTGCTCCACGGCTCGCCGCGACCAGACGTCATCATCTCGGAGTCGGGCGTACGGTTCCGGGTGGATATTGCTGCCGGGCAGAAGACCGGCTACTACTTTGACCACCGCATGACCCGGCGCAAGGTCAGAGAAATGGCATCCGGGAAGTCGGTGCTTGACGTGTTCTCCTATACCGGTTCATTCGCCATCAACGCGGCACTGGGTGGGGCGGCGCGGGTGCTGGCGATTGACGGGTCAGAGCCGGCCTGTCACACGGCGCGGTTGAACGCTGAGCTCAACGGCGTTGGTGACCGGTGTGAGTTTGCCGTGGCGGATGCGTTCCGGGCACTGGCGCAGATGGTGCGCGAAGGGACCCGCTTCGACGTGGTTTGTCTTGACCCGCCAGCTTTCATCAAGCGCCGGCACGAGAGGGACGCAGGTCTGCGCGGGTATCGCAACATCAATGCACTGGGCATGAAGCTTTTGGCCGAGGGCGGAGTCCTGGTGACGTCGTCCTGTTCGCACTACCTTTTCTGGCAGGACCTGCTCGACGTGCTGGTCGGAGCAGCTCAGGATGCGGGCCGGTCGTTCACCATCACCGACCGCTCGACACAAGGGCCGGACCATCCGGTGCTGCTCTCGATGCCGGAGTCGGAATACCTGCGCTGCTTTGTACTGCGGATGCAGTAGAGTCAGCGGGTCAGGCGGGGGGACCAGGTCGGCGAATAGGCGCCACCGGTCCGGGTGACGCGCGTCTGGTTGGCGCCGGTCCAGTCCATCGTGTAGACCTCGAATACACCGGTGCGGTCGGATGAGAATGCGATGTGCAGGCCATCCGGCGACCAGCAGGGGTCTTCGTTGTTTCTTCCGCCGGTGAGACGCATGTACGTGTCACCCGAGATGCCGGTCACGCAAATCTGGTTCGTGCCGCCGGGTTGTCGCTGGACAAAGGCAATCAGGTCGCCGCGCGGGGACCAGGCCGGCGATGTATTGTAGCTGCCTTCGTAGGTGAGCCGGCGCAGGTCGGTTCCGTCGGCATTGATGATGTAGACCTGGGGCGAGCCGGTGCGGTCCGAGACGAAGGCAAGCTGCCTGCCGTTCGGCGACCAGCAGGGCGAGATGTCGATACCCGGGCTGAACGTCAGCCGGCGCAGATTGCGGCCGCCGCCGTCCATCAGGTAGATTTCGGACTGGCCTTCGAAGCTGAGCGAGACCGCGATGGTGCGGCCGTCAGGCGACCATGCCGGGGTCGTATTGAGTCCTTTGCGGTCGCTGAGTACTGTCGCGCGGCGAGTCGTGAGGTCAAAGGAGTAGATGTTGAGCGTGCTCGTGCCGAACGAGCAGTAGGCGAGCCGGGATGAGCTCTGGCTCCAGTCCGGGTAGAGCTTCAGTCCCCCTGAACTGGTGAGCTGGGTCAGACCGGCGCCGTCGTAATCAACCCAGGCGAGTTCCTTCACCTCGCGGCCAACTGCCTGCGAGAATGCAATCCGGGTCTGGCAGATGCCGTCCTCGCCGGTCAGTATCTTGATGATCTCGTCGGCCATCTGGTGCGCGACCCAGCGCCAGGCACCGGTAAGGATGAAGGCCTTGCTGGCGATGAGCCGCTGGACTTCGAGGTCATAGAGCCGTACCTGGATGCTGGAGCCGGCTTTCCTGGCAATCAGCCCACCGCAGACGAGTATCTGGGCGCCGGTCGTACTCCAGCCTTTCAGGTCCGGTTTCTTCGGGTCGGTCGAGAAGCTGAACGTCCTGCCCGACTCCGGTTCCTCGAACGTGAAGTAGAGCGAGTACTTGAGGTCAGCCTCGAACACGGCCCGGACGTCTGGGACCTGGGCTGACAGCTTGGCGTCGGTGCCGGCCGGAGTCGTGAAAGGCGCGATGACCAGGCTGAGTTTCTTGCGGCCGCCGCCCGAGGTCAGCTTGGCCCAGACTTCCTCAGCCGGAATGGCGGCATCAGGAGCCGGGGTCAGGGGCGGCTGCTCGTTTTGGGCGTGGGTCAGGCGGACAAGAAGGAGGAGCGCGGCAAGAGTCAGTGCTCCCCAATCCCGAAGTTGACTGCCACGAACGACATGAAACCCGAGCAGAGGGCCAAGAGCCCGAAGTACACCCATTCCTTCGTGCGTTTCGTGTCTCGATATCGGACTCTGGGGTGCTCGTCTGGTTTGACGCCGCGCCCGAGTCCGAGTATAATTATGGCAGTGCCGGGAAGGATTGGAAACGAAGCTGTCTGTCAGAACTGCGGTTCGGTGCTGCGTCAGGAAGGACGCTACTGCCCGAGCTGCGGTAGCCATCTTGCCCAGCGCGTGGTCTCGGACGGGCCTAACCTGCCCCGCTACCAGAAGCGTGTTCGTCGCGTAGTCTCCTCGGTTCGCTGCAGCGCGTTTCATCACGAGCTGCTGGTCACCGTGTTCAAATCCAACTTCTGTCCGGAGTGCGGCCGCAGGCTGATTCTCGGCCTGGTCGAACCCGAAGTCGGTTAGTCCGCGGTTCACGTTTCTGTTCCGGCCGGCCATCTCAGCGGATGACCGGGAGCCAGTCGTGAAGCAGGAAGTAGAACCGGCCGATGAGCAGCGAGATGCGGGCCATGACCGTGTAGCCAAACGAAGCCCCGAACGCCACCATGATGAAGACGATGCCGACGCGCGAAACCGCGCCGAGTGCGCCTCTGTGCTCGCGGGAGAAGTAGAAGTAGAAGAGCGTCGTGATGACGCCGACGAAGATGACGATGTTGTTGATGTTGACCAGGGGGCGGAGCGTGTCCGAGACCTGGGGTAACAGGTAGCCCTGGACCGCGGCGACGAGCGCCAGCCCGGAACCGATGCCGACCGTGAAGGAGATGGGCCAGCGCGACAGCCACTCGATGCGCGGGTTGACGAGAGTCGGTACGAACGCGGCCAGGCACATGACGGCAAGGACCACGAGTATCCAACTGAAATGGTGGAACACGAGCATCAGTACGCTCAGTCCGGCCAGGGCGGGCAGGGTCAGGTTCGAGCGGGTGAGCATGATGACCCCAAGCAGGGCGGGTAGAAGCAGAATCCATGCTTCGACCCGGTTGCCCGCGCCAAGATGCGAGTCGAACCGCTCGACGAGCATCGGGTAGACGTCAAACGACCAGGCGTAGATGATGGCGAACCCGGCGGAGATGCCGACGTAGATGTGCTCGGCGGCCTTGTAGAGCGGGTTGTCTTTGTACAGGAAAGAGAGAATCGCGACCGTCAGGGTGGCGGCAACCCAGGTGCCGATGAAGTTCAGAATCACGACTTGCTCCGGCGGCGGGAAAGGATGAAGCCCAGGTTGCCGACTAAGAGCAGAATGATAATCAGGGCATGGGCCCAGGACTGGGCCGGCATCCCAAGCGAGGCAGAACCCCGCTGTTCGACCAGTTGCTCGTACGCGGCCGCGGCCTGGAGCCCGCCAATCAGGCCCTTGATTTGGCCGGAGAGAAGGTACTGGTACAGGTTCGGCGCGTTGACGCCGGTGCAGCCGACGATAATCGGGACGTTGAACCGGCCGCCGGCGTACTGAATCCAGACATCGGCAACCGCGCCGTGGGCCAGCGAGATGAGGAGCCCGATGTCGCGGTAGTTGTGCACGTGGCGCATGAACTCGAAGGAGTCGATTGGCACTCCGCGATAGTCAACGTTGAAGTAGTTGCGTATCTCGCGGCCGATGCCGACCATCATCGCGGTATACCCGGGCCGGTACCCGAGATTGACGTAGTCCCGGCCATAGACCTTATCCATCTCCGGCGCGACCTGGCTCAGTGCGATGCCGCCCAGGGGCAGCCCGAGCGGCAGTTGGCCCATGAGCATGACCTTGAGGTCTTTCCTGAAGGCGTGGCGGAGCAGGGCCAGAAGCATCGGGTTGACTTCGGGCGCGGACGACGGGTCGAAGTCGATGGAAATCATCACGACCGAGCCGGCGGGAAGCCGGTCAACCGCGTCGTAGGCGCCGCGCACCGCATCAGAGACCGGCACGGTTGTGCGCGGTCGGATGATGAGCGGCAGGGCTACGGACAGGGCAAGCAGGACGTAGAGAATCCGGCGGTCAACGTTGGCGAGACGATTCCAGAGGTTCATCTTCTAGGACATGTAGGTGCGTTCGATGCCGAGGATGATGCGCAGGGACATGGCCATGCTGCCCAGAGCCAGGCCGATGCCGATACCGCGGGCCGCCGCGGCCTGGGGTGTTGACATCAGCCAGTCCTTGACCCGGGAGAATAGCTCGAATCCGGCCAGACGCGTGAAGTCGGCCGAAGGCACGGCAAGGTGGATTAGACGGGCGATGCCGCGCCAGATGTCGGTGCCCAGCGGCACGTTGCCGACCATTACGAGACAGGCGGCGAAGAGCAGCAGGGTGGCGGCGAAGTTGCGCACGCGGAAGGCGCGGTAGGCGGCCGAGACGATGAAGAACGCAAGGCTCGCGAACATCGTCGATTGCAGCGGAATAATCATGTAGGTGTAGAGCCACATGAAAGGGGCCTGCAGAGCGAACGGGCTGCCGAACCGGAACCACGAATAGAGCCCGAGCGAAACCGTCGCCGCAAGGGAGAGGACCAGCAGCAGGCTGTAGGGCCAGCCGGGACGGAGCCGGAAGACACGAACGAGGTGATGTCGGGTGAGCGAATCGAGGCCGAGAAGCATCGTGAACCCGGCCACAATCGTGTACCAGTTCAGGAAGCGGGATTCCAGGTCGCCGAACGGCCGGTGGGGAATGAAGAAAGCGACGATGAGCAGGACCGAGGTGAAGAAGACGATGACGAGTGGGACCGTGCGCTTGAGCATCGGCTAGTAGGCGGGCGTGGCGCAGCGTACAACGGTCTCGAACGCGGCCACCAGACCCGGAGCACGGGCCGCGGTCGCGGCCGTACCGAAGAGGACCAGCACAGCGGTAAGCAGAATCAGCCAGAATCGGATGAAGTCTTCGCCCTTGATGGTCCCGAGCATCACCGGCTCAGGCCGCAGATAGCAGGAGGCGGCGAATATCTCCTCGCCAATCATTGTGTAGTCGCAGGCGGCGACGAAGAAGGGCAACTGGGTCGTCTCGGTCGTGCCGGCGAGCTGAATCGCGCCGACCGAGTGACCGGTCTCGGCCATAATCAGCGACTCGGCATAGAAGTACCCGAGCCAGAAGATAGCACCCGGCCGCTCACGGAGGATGATGCCGTCAACGCCCGCGGCATAGCCGAACTGGTCTGAGGTAAGGAAGTTGACGTTGTCCGCGTTGTACAGGTCGGGTCGGCCCGCCTCAGTGTATGCTTCCTTGACGGTTTCCTGAGCCGCGGTCATCACAATCGGGTCGGAATTGGGCACAAGCAGGCGTGAGGAGTACTCGGCGGTGCGGCGGGCAATCCGGCGCAGCAGGGGTAAGGCAGCGATGACAACCATGTCGGTGATGTAGCCGAGTCCGAAGCTGAACAGAATCGGCTTGCCCATCTCGGTGGCCCGGCCGAGCGCGTCGTCAATCGCGTCGAGCCCGGCAATCTTGCGGATGAACATCTTCTCGCCGCGGCGGGCCCGGGCGATGTAGATGAAGAACACAAGGCAGATGACGACGATGGCAACGAGAATGTTGGTGCGGGCGGTGTTGAACCACTGGGCCGAGGAACGGACCGGGCCGACCACCGTACTGCGTACCGAATCGTTGCCGACGAAAAGGGCAACGAAGTAGTAGTAGGCGACGCCGTCCTGGACTTCGGCGTCCTGATACTGAGTTGAGCCGGGCGGCTCGGTGCTGATGGCGGCAAAGCTGGAGTCGGGTTCAGCCCGGCGGTAGAGGCGGATGCTGTCGGGCGCGGTGGAGTCGGGAGGGAGCGTCCACGCGACGACGACCTGCCCGCCCTCATCATTAGGGTTGTCGACGGCAGTCAGTTCCTGGGGCGGGGTCAGGGTGCTGAGGGCGAGGAGCAGGGCGAGAGTTGTCATCAGTAGCTTGCCAGCGGGAATGAGCTTAGCGGGACTGGCGGCCAAGTCAATCTTGTTCGGGGCGCGGCGAGCTCAGGTCGGGTTGAGCACCGGCACAACTGAGCCGGCGTCCGGAATGACGTAGACCGCTGCCTCGGGTCCTGCCTTCCTGAGCGCGGCATCGAAGGCTTCCTGGACGGTTCGGAACGGAGTCATGAACGCGGCGCGCACGACCGCGTCGTCAATCCCGGCAACCACGTACAGCTCGGTTGTGGCCATAATCTGGGCGAGGCGGGCCGACTTGTGCCAGCCCAGGAGCGTGGCGTCGTGGTGCGGCTGGGCCAGCACGTCGGCCGGAGTTCGGCACTGCTGGAACGTCTTGATGAACCCATCGTTACCCACGCCGTCGCGGCAGGCGGTGACCGTGATGTGGGCGGCGCGTGGGGCGAGCACAGGTCGGGCAAACTCGACCGCGCGCTGTGCCTGATAGAAGTTGATGTCATAAGGGGCCTGGAGCACGCTGACGATGATGTCGGCGCGTCGCGCGACGGTTACGGCGAAGACCTGACGGGCGTGCTGGGTTGCCGTGGCGAACGACCGGAACAGGTCGCCCCAGTGTACTGCGAGCAAACGGTGGTCGTGGGCCTGCACGAGTTGGACAGAGAAGACGGGCCGGGGAATCATCCGGGCGGCTTCGGTCATGTCTTCGTGGACCGGATTGCCCTCGAGTGCGAACACGGCCGAGCCGGCCGCGGTGACCATGCTGTGATTCTGCGCGATGGTGGTCTGGGCCGCGACACCGGGCAGAAAGCCTTTGCGGCCGCCGGTGAACCCGGCAAAGTAGTGGGGTTCAATCGAGTTGATGGTGATGACCCGCTCGGCCCAGAGCAGTTCACGGTTGAACCAGACCTCGGTGCCGAAACCGGTCCTGCCCAGGAAGAAGAGACGGGACCGGTCAAGGCAGTCATGATTGAGCACGTGGCTGCCGTGCTGCGTCATGAAACCGGGACCGAAGACCTGCTCGTACTCGTATTCGTGGGGCGGCCGGTGCGTACCCAGACAGACAAGGTAATGCACGTCCCGGCCCGCCAGTGCTGGCTCGAGGGCGTCGAGCACGACGTGGTTGGGGGTCGGGCGGGTGTAGTCGTTTACCAGCACCAGGACCCGCTGGGCCGGACCGAGGAAGCCGGCGCACGCTTCCGCGGCCAGCTTCAGCTCTGCATCCGTGTCGTGGAACGGCCCGTGTTCGTGAGGTATGAGGCAGTTGAGCAGGTTCTCATCAGGTACGTCAAGCTGCTGAGTAGTTGTGCCGTAGGTGAGTTCAAAGTGCACGGTGAAGTATAGAAGGCACAGGTCTTCAGTCAAACAGTGGGCGAACATAGAACCAGGGGCGGCCCTGGGGCCGCCCCTGGTGAGGTTACGGGCTTGTGGTTAGTGCTGGACCACGAGCTTGCGCTGGACTGAGTACCCTTCGGCATCAAGCCGTACAAGGTAAACGCCCGCTGCAAGTGAACGCAGGTCCAGACCGACCGTGCCGCTGCGGGTCGCGACGAGAGACCGGGAGACTACTGTCCGTCCGGTCACGTCGGTCACGCGCACACGCGCTTCGCCGGCACGGGGCAGACTGAACTGCACCACGGCAAAGCCGGTGGCAAGCGGATTCGGCGCGACGGTCATCGTTGCCTTGCCCGGCACGATTCCCCGAGTCGCAACGCCGTACCGCTCGGCCATCGAAGCGGCCGCGAGCACTGTCGGCGGCGCACCAATCGTCAGGTCGCCGCCAGCCTTGACCTTCTTCTTCTTGCCGGTGGAACCGATGAGCGGGATGTCGTCAAGCTGGGTCCACTTGCCGCTGTCGGCCGCGTAAACCCAGAGCTCTTCGGTGTTGCCGCCCTTGAGCGCGTAGAGCTTACCCTCAAGGAACGCTCCGGCACTTCCGTCCTTCGGCTTCTTGGACTTGCCGAGCCGACCGACCAGCGGGATGCCGCCGCCCGGGGCTGCTGACCAGGCTCCGGTCTTGGTGTTGTAGATGTTCATCGCACCGACCTTGCCCTGGTGGCAGTAGACCAGGCTGTCGCCGTCGTAGGCCAGCCACGAACCGGCCGGATACTTGTCACCCGGCGCGTTGGCAAGCTGGGTCCAGGAGTCGCCGTCCGGACGATAGGCCATGAAGTCGTTCTTGCCGCCCTTGAGGAAGTAGAGGCGTCCCGGCTCACCAGCAGCCCAGGCCAGGTTGCTGCCGGCCTTGACCTTCTTGCCCGAGGCTCCGGTTGGAACCTGGTTCAGGGTCTTCCAGGAGTCGGCATCGACGTTGTACCGGTAGAACTCGAAGGTGTTGTTGCCGAGGACCACGTAGACGTTGCCCTCGCCGTCCGCGCGACCGACCGTACCTTTGGCGGCCGGCTTGGTGCCCGGAATCGGCTTCAGGAGCGCCCACGAGTCGCCCATGATGTTGTAGCGCAGGAAGTCGTTCGTCTTGTTGCCCTTGCCCGCGTAGATACGCTGGTCGCCGGCGTTGTAGGTGAGGAAGCCGCCGGCCTGAATCGGCTTGGAGCCGAGCGAGGCTGAGGCTTTCTCAGTCCAACTGGGAACGTCCTGGTTGTACAGCCAGAACTCGTTGGTCTTGTTACCCTTGAAGGCATAGACCACACCCGGACCCTGGCCGACAAACATGTAGCCCGTCTTCTTGTCGTTGCCGGCGAACGTATCCGGAGCGCAGTACAAGGAGCAGGTGACCGGGAAGCGACCGACTGAGTCAGCCGGCAGCGAGACCGGGAACGTGAAGAGCGACTCTGCGCCGTTCGTCGCGCCGGTCCAGGTCACCATCTCGTTGTAGAACGTTCCGCCGTTCGGGTAGTTGATGATGAAGTAGATGTCGGCGTTGAGGGCGGACTGGGCGTAGTTGACCTTGATGCGGGCCTGCGGGGTCACGGTTGCCAGCGTCTCCACCACACCGGTCGGGGCGACGATCTGCATCACCGCCATGTCCGCGGCCAGGCCGACCGCAAACGCGCCCTGACGCCAGTCATTGGCCGCGTTCTGGTCGCCGGCGGCCGAGGTCGAGCACTTGACAACGTAGCCGCCCTCAGTCGTCAGAGCGCCTGAGGTCGGGAACGTGAGCTGAACCTGCTGACCGCCGTTGAGCTGCGAGGTCTGGCTCTGGCTGTAGATACGGGTGCTGCTCGGGTCGTCGATGAAGCAGTACGCGGTGAAGTTCATCGGGGTCGAGCCGTAGTTCTGCCAGGTTGCCCGCGGGGTCACGGTGCCGCCGGGCGGAACGCGGCCGGAAGGAGCCTGGATGCTCGCCACGCCGACGTCGCCGGTCTGCAGGGTCTTTAGGCGGAGCTTGCCGAAGAACTCCGGCATCTGCCAAGTGTCGCCCGCAGCCGGGAACGACGCGGGCCACCAGCCGAGAAACGCACCGTTGTCCTGCTCGTAGAGCCAGTGGCCGAGCGTATCGTCAGATGGGTTTACGTTCAACTGGTAGGGCAGCATGCCGATGGGCAGGCGCGCCTCGAAGCAGAGGTAGCCGTTGAACGTGCTCGACGCTGACTGTGCACCCGGACAGACCTGGGGTTCGCCCGGACCGGAAGGAGTGATGGGCCGGAACAGGACCTCGTCGGCATTGGAGCCGTTCACCCATATCCAGTAGTTGCCTTCATGGCCGGTCGCGCTCCAGAGTCCATCGTTGTTCTCGTCGAAATAGAGGCCTATCTGGTCGGCGATGTTGCGGGACGAGGCCTGAGGCATCGCTGCGGCAACGTAGAAGAAGCCGCTTGAGTGCTTGTACCATATCTCAGCCGAACGCGGGCCGCGGCCCTGCTGAACGTTCGATGCGTTGGCATAGTAGGCGTCGTTCCACTCACCGCCATCGAAGTCGAGGTACCCATCAATCTGCGGCGCGGTTGCACCGTTGTATGATGTCAGCGTGTCCAGAGAGCGGATCATCATCTTCTTGACTGTGTCGTTACCCGTGACCGGGTCCTGGTCCCAAGCGGTGAAGCCATAGACCTTGTAGCAGGTCCACAGGTCGGGATGCAGGGTTGCTTCGGGGAACAGGCCCAGCCAGGTGTCGCCCGGAGCCAGGGAGGAGATGAGAGTGAGTTCCTGATAGATGAGGGTTCCGGCAGAGTCAATTTCGAACCCGACTGGAACGCTGGTTGCGCTGTTCAGCCCGACGTTCCGCACGCGGATAAGCGGCTCGAAAGCCACGCCCGAATCGGCGTTGTAGCCGGCCGGGACGTACATCTGGTCAACCGCGACGTCGTACGGCGGGGTGAACTGGATTCGGGCATAGACCCGGTTGGGTGTTGCCCAGTTGCCGCCTGAGTCGCCGGCCACCGTGAAGATTTCGTTGGTAGCCTCGCGACCGACGCCGAACTGGCAGCGGGTCACGCCGCCGACCCTGGGCCACGACGGAATCGACTCAAAGACCTGAGTTGTCGTGTTGTAGCGCCAGCCGGTGCTGCGTGCAGGGTAGTTGACACCGGTGTATCCACCCCAGCAGTACACCCAATCGCCGGCCTTGGCCGAGGCACCGTTGAAGCGCGGGCCTCGTGGTTCTTGACCGGCTGCGGTCCAGGTGGTCCAGGTGATGATGGAGCAGTTGGCCGGGTTGATGGCGCCTTTGAGTGCGTGGACTGAGCCACCTGAGCGGTTGTACGTGTTGGTAATCCAGATGGTGTCGCCGATGATGACACCCGAGCCCATGTCTGAGTGAGTCGGAAGCGGGGTGCCGGCGCGCCAGGTGTTGGTGAACGGGTTGTACAGGCTGACGCCGTACTCGGGTGCGCCGACTGAGGCGGTCGTGCCGCCGATGACGAAGAGGATGGAGTCGCGCCAGACAGCGTGCTGGGCAGCCACGGTCGAACGGTTCATGGTTGCGCGCGTGGCCCAGGTGTTGGTTCCGGGCGTGTACTCGTAGCAGGCGTTGCTGGCCGTGCCGGAGCTGGTGTATCCTGAGGCGATGTAGAGCTTGCCTCCGATCCAGCCGCCGCTGGTCCAGCCGATGGCTGCGGGTAACGGGGCCCGGTCGGTCCAGACGTTGGTGTTCGGGTTGAACCGCTGGTGGTTG
>CAZQFS010000080.1:0-13783 GCA_964592755.1 uncultured bacterium
CGGATGAGAGCGGCATCGCAACCCTGCCCCTCCGATACGATTCGGCCCCGGGCAGTGGTCGTCAACACCGGCAACACCAACGCAACGTTCAAGGCCTATCTCACCATCGGCGGTGTATAACAGGACAGCTTCCTGAACATGAATCTGGCGCCGGGCGACTCGGCAGTGGACAGCTTCTCTCTGTGGGTGGCCCAGCCGCTCGGGCTTTTCCAGGTCGGGTGTACGCTTGCTCTTGCCGGTGATACCGTGCCGCAGAACAACCGGCTGCTCGACACGGTCGTGGTAGTGTGGCGTGATGTGGCGTGCAGCCGACTGGTTGCGCCGGTCGGCGAGTTTGACTCCGGGAGTGTGGTTACGCCCCGGGCATGGGTGAGCAACCGGGGCAGCATCGGGGTGACGTTCGACTGCCGATTTGCCATCGGCGGCTTCTACGCCGACACTCAGCGCCTGACCATCGGTCCGGGTGACAGCGTGCTGGTCGGGTTTGACTCGCTGGCACTCCAGGCCCGGGGCACTTGGGCTGTGGTCTGTTCGACCATGCTCGACCGCGACCAGAGCGATTCGAACGATGTCCAGCGCGACTCGGTCACTGTCCACGTCACCGACGCCGCCCTGCTGGCCATCGAAGCGCCGACTGACTCGGTGGACTCGGGTGTCCCGGTTCAGCCCCGGCTCAGGCTGAGGAACGCAGGCAGCCGTCCGGCTGACTTCGTGGCCTGGTTGCAGATGGGGCAGGGTGCGGACTCGGCCCTGTATCGCGAATCGGTGAACGTGACGCTTGGGCCTGCGGCCGAATCGGTCGTCGCGTTCGACTCGCTGTTCCGACCGGCCCGGCTCGGGCAGTGGCGCGTGGCGGGCTGGTTGGTGCTGGCCCGCGACCAGCATCCGGAGAACGACTCGCTCCGGCGGGCGATGTATGTTCGGCCACCCGGCGGCATCAGTTGGCCGCCCGGCTGGAATGAAGTCAGTTCCCTGCCGTCTGGCGGAGGCAAGGACGTCAAGGGCGGCGGTGCGCTTGCGACTCTGACCTGGGGCTCGCCCCCGGCGCGCATCTACGCAACCAAAGGGAACAAGACCAGCGAGTTCTACTCCTATCACATCCTGCGGGATTCCTGGGCCACGCTGACGCCGGTTCCGCCGGGTCGCGAGGCCAAACCACCGGACAAGGGCTGCCGCATCGTCGGCGATGGTGGCAGCGTTATCTACCTGGTTAAAGGTGGCAACACTCTTGGGTTCTTCCGCTACTCGCTTGCCGACTCAGGCTGGACCCAGCTTGAGGACGTGCCCCTGGGCACGACAGGCAAGAAGGTCAAGGGTGGGACCGACATCGTGTTTGTGCCGTCCGGTACAGACAGGGAGGCGAGGAGTCGAGGAATCAAGGAATCAAGGAGTCAAGGAGTCGAGGAATCGAGGAGCCGAGGAATCGAGCAGTCACGGACCGACTCCGGCCTTGACCCCTTGAGCCCTGGAATCCTTGAGCCTTCTCCTGGATACGTCTATTTGCTCAAAGGCTACAAGAACGAGTTCCACCGGTTCAACACGACGACCGGGCACTGGGAGACGATGCAGCCGGCTCCGGGCGCAATAGTCAAGTGGGACAAAGGCTCGTTCCTGGTATATGACGACGAGCACACCATCTACGCTCACAAGTCCAAGTACAATGAGCTCTGGCGCTACGACACCGACTCGGCCAGATGGGGGGCACAGCTCACCGGCATGCCCTTGTATAATTCCGCCGGCAAGAAGAAGAAGTCCAAGGACGGTGCAGCCGGAGCCTGGTACGACGGCTCTATCTACGCGCTCAAGGGCGGCAACACCCAGGAGTTCTGGTGCTACTTTGCCGGTCGCGACAGTTGGGCTGAGCGTGAGACACTGCCCTTGGTTGGTGGGTCCCAGCGGAAGAAGAAGGTCAAAGACGGCGGTGACCTGGTGTTCAACGCATATGCCTTCTGGGCGCTCAAAGGTAACAAGACCCGCGAGTTCTGGCGCTACGGGCTCGCGCTGGACGCGGAGGCCAGGGCGAATGGCGAATGGCGAGTGGCGAATCGCGAATCGCGAGTGGCGGATGGCCAAGGGCGAATGGCGCTCATGTCTCTGCCCCTTGCCGGGTCGCCGATTCTGGTGTATACTGGCACTGAGGCAACTACGATAACCGCAAGGGTTTATGATGCGGCGGGGAGGCTTGTTGCCATTCCTCTGACCAGATGCGAGATTTCCGGACCGGGCTCAGTCAGGCTAAGCACTGGAAAGCTGGCCAGTGGTGTTTACCTCCTGCAGGTGACCGCTGGAGACGAAGTGCGAAGTTACAAGCTGGTCGTCCGCTAAGTCCGGGCGACCCTGACCGAAACGGAGGTCATTGTGAGAGTTAGTGCTGTTCTGAAAGCGGCCTCGTTACTCCTTCCTGTGCTGGCCGCAGCACAACCTTCAGTCCCGCTTGACACATTCTGGGTCCGCCATTACGAAGGCAACCTGGACGATACCTTCAACTTCAAGTGCAAGAACATGGCCGCAGATATCATCTTCGACACAATCCGGCGCGCCGTGTACACGGCGGGTCAGGGCGAAGATAACTACCCCGGCAACGAGGATATGCTCGTTGCTGCTTATCGCGACGACGGTACGTATCTGTCAGCGTTCTGCATGGGCGGGCTTACTCTCGAAGACGATGACATGGTTCACACCGTGCTGCTGGGGCCGGACGGCAGCGTCTATGCTGGCGGCTCGACGTACAATGTCGCGAATCGCTTCTGGGATGCGTCTCTTTTCAGGACCCGCTGGCGGTTCCCGGACACAACCCCGCCTGATACGTTTCTGGGCTGGTTCAAGAGCACTCTGCCCAAGGACGACTATGCCTTTGATATGGTGCTGGGTACGCGCAACGACATCTACCTCGTCGGTACGAATGACACGACGACCAGTGGTTACATCGGATACGCACTCGCGGTCACCCGGGTTTCTCGTGCGAACTACGCCCGCATCTGGACCAAGGGTTTCGTCCTCGATACGCTGGCATTCGGTGCGCCGCGGCGGCGTGGGCTGGATATGCACCCGGGTTTCTGGGAGGACTATGAGTGGTCAGACTATGAGAACTGCGCGACCGCGGTCGCTCTGTGTCCGGACGGGAACATCGTGGTGACCGGGTTCGGGACCTCGAACCTCTGGGGTTATGAGTGGTGGACGATGAAGCTCGACAGTGCGGGCAATCAGCTCTGGGCCAGGACGTTCCATGATACGCTTTCGATTGGCGATGATTCAGATGATGACATCGCGCTGGACATTGCAGTCGCGAGTAACGGCGACATCTACGTCTGTGGCTTCACCTACCGCGACGAGCCGGGCAACAACGACCAGGGCGACAACTTCACGGTGGTGCGCTACAGCTCGAACGGAACCGAGCTGCGGGCCCGGACGTTCAACATTGATGCGGTGGATGGTGATGACTATGCCTACAGCATCTGTCTGGATGACTCCAGTGCTCAGAACGTCTATGCCTGCGGCGTTGTTGACCACGGGAGTGCGCTTGGAACCCAGGCGACGGTGATGAAGTTTGATTCGACACTCGACTCCCTGCGCTGGGGCACGCTCGGAGCGTATTGGGGCGGTTCGGGTGATGATGCCGCCTATGAGGTGACGTACAAGCATGGCCGGGTCTATGTGGTCGGGCGGCGGGGCGCAGGCACGATGGGTTCGACGAGTGATGACATTCTGGTGCTGAGCTACACCGCGGCGAACGGCTCGCCCAAGGATACGCTGTGGGGCCGATTCTATGCCCATGCGGACGGGCTTGAGGACTTCGCGAGTGCGATTTTCGTGGCCGACTCGAACAACATCTACGTCGGCGGTCAGTGCGAGCGGGTCGGCATTTCTACCTGGAACAGCATGTGGACCGCACGCTACGGCCACCCATACCGGGACGTGCGCGCGGTGCAGATTCTTGCGCCTATTGGGACGATTCCGGTGGGCAGCCCGGCAATCAGGCCGATTGCGCGGGTGCAGAACGTCGGCACGACCACCGCGACGTTCCAGACCCGCATCAGCATCATCGGACCGGCCCCGACGCTCTATGACACGTTCCTCAACGTGAGTCTGGCGCCGGGTGCCTATGCGACCGACACCTTTGCCCGGACGTTCAACCCGACCGTCGTCGGCATGTACATCGTGCGCTGCAGCACGGCCTATGACGGCGACATGGTCCAGGCGAATAACCTGGTCGTGGACACTTTCTATGTGGTCTCGGGCGCGGCTGACGTCGGTGTCACCCATATCCTCGCTCCGGCCGGAGTCGTGGAGTATGGCGCCGGCGTTGCGCCCCGGTGTTCGGTGCGCAACTTCAGCGCGGTGGCGATTCCGTCGGTGCCGGTGCGGATGACGCTGCCCGGTTACGTCGTTGATACGACCGTGGCGCTGGGCGCGAATCAGCGGATAGGAGTCACCTGGCCGAACTGGACCGCAGGCCCGCCCGGCTGGGACAGCATAATTTCCTATACCTACCTGACCGGGGACCCGGTGCGGACAAATGACACGGCCCGGAGCCGGGTCTGGGTGCGGGGTCTGGACGTGGCGGTCCGCGCCGTGACCCAGCCGCCCGAATCGGTGGACGCCGGTGCATCGGTGCCGGTGCAGGCGCGGGTCAGAAACATGCGCAACGTAGCCGTGCCCGCGTTCCAGATGATGATGCGCATCGCCGGCGGCTACTTCGCGACGGTCAACGTGGCCGGGCTGGCGCCGAACGAGAGCACGCTGGTCAACTTCCCGAACTGGGGCCCGGTGACGCCGGGCTGGGCTGCAATCAAGTGCTCGCTCTACTGCGCCGCGGATACGTTCTTGCCGAACGACACGCTGAAGGACAGTTCCTACGTGCGCGGACCGGATGTCGGAGTGACCGCGATTCTTGCGCCGCTCGACAGCGTGGACATGGGCGCGGTCATCACACCGCAGGCGGTCGTGCGCAACTACCGGAGCGTGGCCGTCTACGGTGTACCGGTCAAGCTGAATATCGGCGCAGCTTATGCTGACTCGCTGACCGTTGACCTGGCGGCAGGCGGCGTGGACACGGTCGCGTTCCGCGACTGGACCGCAGCCCCGGTCGGGCTCGTGCGCGAGTCGTGCTACACGCGGATGACCGGCGACGTGACTCGTTCCAACGACACGGCAAGGGCATGGGTCTATGTCCGCGCCCCGGACTGCGGCGTGAGTGCAATCCTTGCGCCGACCGGAGCCGTGGAGTACGGCGCGAGTGTGACGCCCCAGGCCGTGGTGAGGAACTACCGGAGCGTGGCCCTGAACGTGCCGGTGAAGTTCGCCATTCAGGGCGGGTATCAGGACTCGGTGACGGTTGCTCTGACCGGGTACCAGACCGACACGGTCGCCTTCGCCGACTGGAACGCAACCACGCTCGGTCTGCGGCGCGAGTCGTGTTTCACCCGTCTGGCAACCGACGGCAACCGGGCGAACGACACGGCCCGGGCTACGGTCTGGGTGCGAGGCCGGGACGTGGGCATCACCGCGATTCTGTCACCGCCGGACTCGGCTGATTTGGGCGGGGTCTATGTACCCCAGGCCGTGGTGCGGAACTTCCGCGACGTGGCCGTGCCGGTTGTACCGGTGCGGATGTACATCGGCATGGGGTACAACAACGTGGTCAACATCGCCTTGGGGCCGAACCAGGTTGATACGGTTGACTTCCCGAACTGGAACGCCGCGGCCCTGGGTGCGTTCACGGTGCGCTGCACCCTGGCGGTCGCGGGCGACAGCTTCCTGCCCAATGACACGATGAGCAAGGTGACGATTGTGCGGGGACCGGACGTCGGCGCTTTCCGTCTGCTGGCGCCGGTCGGGACCTATGTGCCGGGTACGATTGTCACGCCCCGGGCCCGGGTGCGCAACTATCGGAGCGTGGCTCAACTTGCGGTGCCGGTCCGGATGCGCATCGGGACCGGGTATCAGCGCGATACCACAGTGGCGATTCCGGCCGGCGATTCGCTTGAGGTCGCGTTCCCGGACTGGACCGCGAATCCACCGGGCATGCACGCGGTCAAGTGCTCGACGTTTCTCTCCACCGACGTCTATCCGCCGAATGACCCGGTGAGCGGAACGGTCTTCGTGGCGAGCCGCGACGTCGCCTGCCAGCGTATCGTCGCGCCGGTCGGCACAGTGGACTCGGGCACGACCGTCACGCCCCAGGCCTGGATTCGGAACTTCGGCAACACGGCCGAGGTCTTCAACTGCCGGATGCTCATCGGCTCGTTCTATGCCGATACGGTGAGCGTCTCCCTGGCCGCATACGATAGCGTGCTTCGTTCGTTCCGGCCGGTGACGCTGAACCTGCTGGGCCGGTGGGCGGTGAACTGCTCGACCATGCTCGCGGCTGACCTGGTGCCGGAAAACGACCGAGCGGTTGATTCAGTGCTGGTGCGTGTGTTTGATGTGGCGGCCCGCCTCATTGTCGCGCCTCAGGATACGGTAGACTCAGGTGCGTCGGTCGTGCCGCAGTTGCGCGTGGCCAACCTCGGCAGTACGGTGCAGACGTTCTGGAACCACTTTCAGTTCCAGCCCGGGACCGGGCCGGTGTTCTACCACGATTCGGTCCAGGTTACGCTTGCGCCTGCGGCCGAGTCGGTGCTGACCTTTGCTCCGAGCCAGCCGGTGAATCAGTTCGGAACGTGGCGGATGCTGGGCTGGTGTGCAGCCCGGGACCCGTTCCCGCAGAACGACACCGCCCGGGGGCAGTTCATCGTGCCGGCCCGGGGCGGAATCCAGTGGCCGCATGGGTGGCATGAGGTCGCTCCGATGCCGCCGCTGCCGAGTCTGCGTCCGGTCAAGGATGGCGGGGCGCTGACCGTGATGGAGGACTCGGTCGCCGGGCTCATCTACGCGACCAAAGGCAACAAGACCGCGGAGTTCTTCGCGTACAACTGCCTTACCAACACCTGGGCGACCCTGAAGCAGATTCCTACCGGCCGCGAGGGCAAGCTGACCGGCAAGGGCACACAGGTTTGTGCTGACGGCGCAGGCAGCATCTACCTGACCAAGGGCAACAACACGCTCGGCTGGTGGCGCTACACCGTGGCGCGGGATTCCTGGACTCAGTTGACCGACGTGCCGCTCGGCACCAGCGGCAAGAAGGTCAAGGGTGGAACCGACATGGCGTTCGTGGTGAAAGACGACATCGGCTACGTCTACCTGCTGAAAGGCTACCGGGACGAGTTCCACCGATACAATACCGCGAGCGACTCGTGGCAGACGATGGTGCCGGCTCCGGGTGTTGCCAAGTGGGACAAGGGTTCGTTCCTGGTCTACGACCACCAGCACACGGTCTTCGCGCACAAGGCCAAGTACAACGAGCTCTGGAGCTATGACACCGACCGCGATACCTGGGGTGTGCAGTTGACCGGCATGCCGTTCTACGGCCGGATGGGCAGGAAGAAGAAGTCCAAGGACGGCGGAGCCGGGGCCTGGTACGATGACGGGTTCTACGCATTCAAGGGCGGCAACACCCAGGAGTTCTGGCGCTACGTACCCGCGACCGACTCCTGGTTTGAGTCGGACACAATCCCCTCGGTCGGCTCGACCGGCCGCAAGAAGCTGGTCAAGGGCGGCGGGGACCTGGTGTACAACGCCTATGCGTTCTGGGGACTCAAGGGCAACCGTACCCTGGAGTTCTGGCGCTACGGAATCCTGGAGAACTCGGCCCGGGTCGGGGCCGGCCGGCCCCGTCCGCATGGCGTCGCCTCTTCGCCGTTCGGGCTTCAGCCCGCGGGTTTCAGTCTGATGCCGAATCCGCTCGCTGACGGCGTGGCCTGTCTCCGGCTGGAAGGCTGCCTGACCGGCAGGTTGGCGGTGCGTGTGTTTGATGCTACCGGTCGAGCTGTGTTCAGCCGGGACTTCGCCGGCCGGGCTTCGACCCTGTCCCTTGACCTGAGGTCATTGCGGGCGGGCGTGTACCTGGTTCAGGTTGAGACCGGCCACGGCCCGGTCTGGAGAACCAAGCTCGTCCGACACTGAGGCGCGACGCAGATAGAAGAGCGGCCGGGCAGGTGAGCCCGGCCGCTCTCTATGTGTCTGCTTTGGTGACTGCCTGCCGGCTAGTCGGCCACCACCAGCTTGGCTGAGGCGTGTTCGCTTCTGTCCGTGACGCGGACCAGGTGGACGCCGGGTCTTAAGTTGCTGAGGTCGAGTACGACGGCTGAGTGCTGAGCGATGAGCGCTGAGCGCTGAACCACGCGGCCCGAGGCGTCGGTGATGCTGAAGGTGACCGGGGCATTCAGTTTGCCCAAGGGGCCGCTCAGGGTTAGCCTGGCGCGGCCTGCGCGGGCAGGGTTGGGGGAGACACGGAGCTGCAAGCGGCCTGCTGTCGGCAGGATGCGGTCGGGTTGCTCGATGCCGGGGACCCGCTCGCCAAAGTACTCAAGGATGCGTCGGACCAGGGTCCACTTCTGCAGGTAGCGGCTGGTGGCGTGGTCAATCGCCTCGAACGGCACCGCGAAGAAGACGAGGCGGTAGGAACCGGAGAAGCGGATGAGACCATAGGTCGTCGTGTCGGCGTAGTCCTTGAAGAAAGCAGAGCCGAGCGCAGAGCCGAGCGGCCTCAACCCGTCGCAGTGACGGGCGTTGTTGGCCCCGCCGGCACCGGCCAGCACAATCGTCTCACCCTGAGTTATCGGGTCGGCGGTGAGCCCGACCATGTAGGGCTTGCCGACCGAGTCTTCGAGCAGCTCGGCGTGCAGATATTCGGCGAGGAACGACTCGCCGGCCAGTTCCTGGGCGATGTTCTGGCCGGAGAGCATGAGATTTCGGCCCGAGTTCAGGAAGGCTGTCAGGCTGGCGACGTCGGTGGTGGTGAGCGTGTTGGTCGCCTCGTTGCCGGTGAACCAGAAGACTACCGGGTAGTGCGAAAGGGTCTCGGCCGAAGGCGAACCTGCGGTCTGCACCGTGTAGGTGTGAAAAAGCACGCCGTTGGAGTCGCAGGCAGCCTTGTAGTACTTCTCGAAGTCTGCGCCAGCGTCATCGTCCACGATGAGCAGACGCGGCTCAGAGCACATTACGGTGAAAGAGGTGTCCGGACGACGGACGTCGGGCGCGGCATGGACAGTGAGACGGAAGGTGAGTATCTGCGGCGGCATGTCGGGCCCGAGCGTGATGACGAATGAGTCGGCCGAACAGCTCGCGCTTGAACCGGCCGGGATGTCCGGGAAGGTCGCACGCGACCGGGTGATGCTGACGCCGGCAGAGTTGCAGGCCAGGTCGGCGTAGACTCCGGTGGCGTCGCGCCAGCCGGCCGCGTTGGCATAGGTGACGATGAGCGAGACGGTTTCGCCCGGGTCGGGCCGGCCGTTGCCTGAGGGCTCACGGAACCGCCAGTCGGTCATGCGCAGGTCACAGAGGTAGAGGGGCATTACGACCATGCTCATGCTGATGCGTCCGTGGCCGAGCAATCCCTGGGGATACATCGTGTCCGGCATCGGCTCGCAGGCGGCGTATAGCGTGCTGCACACCTGGGCGTTCGTGAAGCCCCGGAACTGGGACCGGATCCAAGCTACCACGCCGGCGGTCAGCGGCGTTGCCATGGAAGTGCCGGACATCGTGCCGTAGCTCAGACCCGGGATGGTGGAGAAGATGTCCACGCCCGGGGCAGTGACCTCAATCCAGTCGCCGTAGTTGGACCAGTAGGGCCGCAGGTCGTTGCGGTCCGAAGCCGCAACCGAGATGACGTGTTCGTAGTTGGCCGGGTAGAAGATGTTGCTTGTGCCGTCGTTGCCTGCGCCGCCGCAGACAACCAGGCCTGATTCCCAGGCGTACTGGCAGGCATCGTTGAGCGGCTGATACGGACTGTACCCGCCGAAGCTGAGTGAGATAACCGAAGCGCCGATGCCGACTGCGTGATACATTGCCGAGATGGCCGCGCTGAGCGCAATCAGCCCGCCGCCGCCGCAGCGATATGCCGGTGCGCGGCAGTTCCAGGGCGGGCCGGCAATACCGGTGCGGTTGTTCGTGGCCGCGTTGGCAATGCCCCAGCAATGAGTGCCGTGAGCGTCGGAAAGCAGGTACGGTTTCGGGTCGGGTACGCCGAGGACCATGTCGAACCCGATGACGTCATCGGTGTAACCGTTGCCGTCCTGGTCCACGCCGTCTAGGTCTCCGTCGGGCGCATACAGGGTGTCGAACCGACCGTTCCCGTTGATGTCTTCCGCGACGTTGACCCAGACGTTGGGCATGATGTCAGGATGGAACCATTCGCAGCCGTCGTCCGCGACCGCGACCATGACGGTTGTATCGCCGTGGCCCGTGCCCCAGGCAAAGGGCGCGCCGATTACCGGCAGGTGCCACTGCCGACCGAAGAGCGAGTCGTTCGGGATTTCGTCAATCACGGGCAGGAGCGCATTGACCGTTGCATAGGAGACGAGGGGACAGGTTGAGAAGCTTCGAGATACCTGAGCAACGTCCAGTTCTTGCGAAAACTCAATCAGGTACTGCAGGTCGCAATTGTGCTTCATGGCAGCCGGGCTCGGCCGAGGCGCACGCATCAGCGGTTGAATGCGGCTAACCTGCCAATCGGCGCAGAGCCGGTCAAGTTCGGTCAATCCGAATCCGGCACAACCCTGGTTCTGAGTCAGGTGCACGCGGCCGCGCGCCTGCGGGGAGAGTTCGAGGATAAGCTGGCCGGCAAGGTACTGAGTGTGGTCAGGACTGGTTCGGATGGCCCGGCCGAACGGGTTGTCAGCCGAACCGGCAAGCAGCAGGACGAGTAACAGGTTCATCTTGGCTCCGTGGTTATTGGGTTGAAATCACACCGGTTGAGAGTATCCTGAGTTGACGTTATGTGTCAACTCCGACCTTGCCCGGGCAGGCATCATGAGTAGAGGCAACCGGAAGCCGGCGCAGTCGTCTAAAGAAGGCGAAAACCAGATGAACCAAGTTACCGAGAAGAGCGAAGTCAGCGGCACTCAGGTCCCGGTGCCTGATTTCGAGGAGATTTACCGTGAGTTCCGGAGCAAGGTCTTCAGTACCGCGTATCGGATGCTCTCCAACTACGCCGATGCCGAGGACGTAACCCAGGACGTGTTTGTCAAGGTTTTCAAGAAGCTCCACTCGTTCCGCGGCGAGGCGCAGTTGTCAACGTGGATTTACCGGATTGCGGTCAACACCTGCATTGACTACCGGGCCAGGCGCACCAGGACCCGGACCCTGCCGCTGGTCGAGGAGGCCGAGCGCGTGTCAGTGCCGCTCAGTCTGGGCCGGCTGGTTGAGGGATTCCTGCCCCGGCTGCCGCCCGGGTATCGTGAGGTCTTCATCCTGCACGACATCCAGGGGCTGAAGCACACCGAGATTGCCCAGGTGCTCGGGATTACCACCGGGGCGAGCAAGTCTCAGCTCCACCGCGCGCGGGCCTTCCTGAGACGCGAGCTGGAGCCGTTTGTGGACCGGACGTACTGGCAGAAAGAGGTCTGAATGAGCGAACACTATCCTGATGATGTTCTGAGCAGCTATCTTGACGGCGACCTGACGCCGGTCGAAGCCGGGCGGATTGCCGAGCACGTTGCCGTCTGTCCGGGCTGCCGTCGAGTCTTGACCCAGGTTCGGGAAATCCGCGACGCAGCCGGAGCCCTGGACCAGCTCGTCCCTGCCGAGCGCACGTGGCAGGCGATACAACAGCAGTTGTCACGGAGTCGCCGGGCCAGGTGGCCGACGACCCTCGTCACCCGGTGGGTGTGGGTCGGCGTGCCGACGCTTGCGGCCGCGGCGCTGCTGGTTGCTTTCTTGTGGGGTCGGCATCTGGTTGCGGCGCGCAACGTCGCGGCAGTTGTCGCTCGGACTCCGTCTGAGGTCTGCCAGGATTCGGTGGTGCTGGTGTATCGGGATTATGTCGCGGGTATGGATGAGGCAATCCGCGAGTGCGAGGCGGCCATGGCCGAGAATCCAGGCAACGTGCGCGTGCGCCGGGCCTGGCTTGGAGCACAGACCGACCGGGCCAGCGCGGTGGACCGGCTGGTTTCCGGAGGCGACTGATGGGGCGCGGCTGTCGGCTCGCGATTCTGGCGCTGGCCGTGAGCGGAACCGCGGCTGCGGATTCGCCGGTCTACGTCCGTCCTTTCCGCCGGGTCGTGCACGGTCGGTTCAATCATGTCGCGGTCAACCATCGGTACGGAGACGTTCGCATCATGGGTCAGTCGGACAGCAGCCGGCTGGTGCTCGACGCGGTTGTCCGGGTGCGTGCCGGCTCAGTTGAGGCAGCCGAAGCGTTTGCCGACGGTGTGGACTTCGACTTCGCGTCCGGTCGGGGTACCACGGTCATCACGACACGGTATCCCCGGCCGGTCCAGCCCGACCCGAATCTGAGTTACGACGTCCAGATTGACCTGGCCCTGCCCGGTTCGGCCCGGCTTGAGGTGAACAACTCGTTCGGCGACCTCTCGGTCACGGATGTGCGGGGCGGGTGCGACCTGGTCAACCGGTTCGGCCACGTGGAACTGGAACGCTGCGGCCGGTGCGCGGTGACCGGCCGGTACGGCGACGTGAGAATGACTCAGACCGAGGGCCCACTCCTGGTCCGGAACGCGTTCGGCAACGTCGTGCTCGAGGAGGTCTCCCGGCAGGCCCAGGTCACGAATCAGTACGGCACGATTCAGGCCGGCCGGATGCACGGGCCGACCCTGATTACCAACGTGCTGGGCGATGTCCGGGCCCGGTCGGGCGCAGGTCCGCTCACCATCGAGAGTCATCTCGGCAGAGTCTCGACGGTGGTTGCCGGACCCGAAACCGACGACCTCCTGATACGGTCCCGGCTCGGCCGGGTGGAGCTGAATCTGGCGCGCGGCGTGCCGTTCAACCTCGGCGGCCGGGTCGAGCACGGCCGCATCGTGCCCCTGCTGCCGGCCCAGGTTGAGGAATCAGGCGCAGTTGAATCGGTCTCTGCCCAGGCCGGCGTGGACGGGCCGCTGATCAGGATGGACGGCCTTTTCAGCGATTTCATCATCCGGGGTGACAGCGAACCAGGAGAGGAGTGAAGTAATGAGAAGAAGACACTGTCTTGTGCCTGTCGTCGCGCTGGTTGTGTCAATAGCTCTTGCCGGGACCGAAGGTGACACAGGCGTGGCGAACAGAGGCTGGCTCGGGGTCTACACCGAGTCTCTTTCCCGGCCGATGCTCGTCGCGCTGGACGTTCCTCACGGCGTGCTCGTGACCGACGTCGCGGACGGGTCTCCGGCAGCAGAGGCCGGCGTTGAGATGGGCGACGTTCTCCTGACGCTGGACCGGACTCCGCTCGAGGACCCGCAGACACTGCGCCGGGCCGTGCGCGAGCGGCCCGGCCGCGCAGTCGAAGTCACCCTGCGACGTAAAGGCAAGGAGCGGCGCCTGAGTGTGACCCTTGAGTCGAGGAAGCTCGAAGAGAAGGTCGGCGATTTCGAGTGGCGTAGCGCACCGATTGAGGCGCTGCGCGAAGCCCGCCGGGCGCTGAAGCAGTTCGGCCCGGAAAAGCGCAACCGGGTCTGGCGGGAGACGATGGACTCGCTGCGCCAGGAGCTCGATGACCTGAAACGCGAACTGGACGAGCTGCGTGAACAGTTGAGGAAGAAGGACTAGGCAAGCTCACATCTCGCCTCCTCAAAAGACGTGGGGGCAGCCTTCGGGCTGCCCCCACCCGATAGCTTTCGGACCCGGAGCTGCCACGAATCCGACACTGGGCCACGCAGCACGCGACGTCCGGCAGGTTTCGGGCCCCTGCTCTCCCTGTATGGGGCCAAGAGATCGTTACCACCCTCCTCGACGGCAACGTCGGCACTGA
>CAZQFS010000081.1:0-3583 GCA_964592755.1 uncultured bacterium
GGATTGACATGAGCAACAGCTACGCCGCCGTCCATCTGGCCGAGTTTCTGGCCGAGGTCCGGGCCAGTCAGAGGGTGGTAGTGACCCGGTATGCGTCGCCCGCAGCTTTGCAGCGGACGGTTGAGAGACGCGCGCGGGTGTTGCCGGCCGAAGCCGTTTTCTTGACAATCGGCCGCAGGCGTCTAGCATCGTTGTCGCATGGCACACCGGAAACACGTGCTTGATGAGCTGAGGAAAAGGAATGAAGCGGCCCTGGCCGGCGGCGGGCCTGAGGCCGTGGCCAAGCAGCACGCCGCCGGCAAGCTGACCGCGCGCGAGCGGCTGGACCTGCTCCTGGACAAGGGGAGTTTTGTGGAGCTGGACCGGTTGCGGGTGCATGACTGTTCCGAGTTCGGGATGGAGAAGCGGAAGATTCCCGGCGACGCGGTCGTGACCGGGCACGGCAGGATTGACGGCCGGCCGGTGGCGGTGTTCTCACAGGACTTCACCGTGTTCGGCGGGACCCTGTCGCGGGTGTTCGGCGAGAAGGTCTGTAAGGTGATGGACCTGGCGTTGAAGAACGGGATGCCGGTCATCGGGCTGAACGATTCGGGCGGCGCACGTATCCAGGAGGGCGTGGACAGCCTGGGCGCGTATGCCGACATCTTTCTGCGTAATACGCTGGCCTCGGGCGTGATTCCGCAGATATCGGCGATTCTCGGGCCCTGCGCAGGCGGCGCGGTCTATTCGCCGGCCTTGACCGATTTCATCCTGATGAGCGAGCGGACCAGCTACATGTTTATCACCGGGCCTGAGGTCATCAAGGCGGTGACCAAGGAGGAGGTGACCAAAGAGAAGCTGGGTGGCGCGGACACCCATAACTCGGTCTCAGGCGTGGCCCATTTCAAGGGGATTGACGACAAGGACGTGCTCGAGCAGTGCCGCAAGCTGCTTTCGTATCTGCCCCAGAACAACCGCGAGTCTGCGCCGCGAGTCGAGCCGCGTGATGACCCCAGTCGCGACGCCGAGGGTATCGGCGACATTCTGCCCGATGACCCGCGCAAGCCCTATGATATGCTGGCGGTTATCTTGAAGGTCGTGGACCGGGGCAGTTTCCTTGAGGTGCAGAAGTTCTGGGCGAAGAATATCATCATCGGGTTTGCCCGGATGAACGGCGAAGTGGTCGGTATCGTGGCGAACCAGCCGAAGTTTCTGGCCGGGTGTCTGGATATTGACGCTTCGGACAAGGCCGCCAGGTTTGTGCGGTTCCTGGACTGTTTCAGTATTCCGATTGTCACGTTCGAGGACGTGCCCGGGTTTCTGCCCGGCACGAACCAGGAGTACGGCGGCATCATCCGGCACGGGGCCAAGCTGCTCTATGCCTTCTGCGAGGCGACTGTGCCCAAGGTGACGATTATCGTGCGCCGGGCCTATGGCGGCGCGTACGACGTGATGTCGTCCAAGCACATCCGGGGAGACTTCAACTTCGCGTTCCCGACTGCGGAGATTGCGGTGATGGGCTCAGAGGGAGCGGTCAACATCATCTTCCGGAAGAAGATTGCCGAGGCGGCTGACCCGGACGCAACGCGCCGGAAGCTGGTCGAGGAGTACGAGGAGAAGTTCGGCAACCCGTTCAAGGCCGCGGAGCTCGGCTACATCGACGAGGTGATTGAGTTCGAGGACGCGCGGCGCAAGGTCATCGACGCCTTGGAGGTGACGCGCGGCAAGCGCGACGCGAACCCGTGGCGGAAACACGGGAACATACCGCTCTAGGAGAATGACCAGGTTTCAATGCCCAATGACCCATCTAATCCCCAATGACGAATGACGAAGTGAGCGGGCACGAGGAGCGGCTGGCCAGGTGGGAGCAGGAGGTCGTCGGTCCGGTCTTGAAGAAGGCACCGGAAAGGGCCGAGGCGAGCGAGACGGTTTCCGGCCTATCCCTGCAACGAGCGTACACCCCGGCAGACTGGGATGGCGCAGTATACGATGAGCAGCTCGGGATGCCGGGTTGTTTTCCGTTCACGCGCGGGGTGCAGCCGACCATGTACCGGTCGCGGTTCTGGACCATGCGCCAGTATGCCGGGTTCGGCTCGGCCGAGGACACGAACAGGCGCTACCACTACCTGCTCGGTCAGGGCCAGACCGGGCTCTCGGTCGCGTTCGACCTGCCGACCCAGATGGGCTATGATTCGGACCATCCGCTGGCCCGGGGCGAGGTGGGCAAGGTCGGCGTGGCAGTCTCGTCGCTTGAGGACATGCAGGCCTTGTTTGCCGGGATTCCGCTGGACAGGGTCTCGACCTCAATGACTATCAACGCGACCGCCGGAGTGCTCTTGGCGATGTACTGCGCAGTGGCCGAGGCGCAGGGCGTGGACATTGCCCGGCTCCAGGGCACGATTCAGAATGACATCCTTAAGGAGTACGTGGCACGCGGGACCTACATCTTCCCGCCCCGGCCGTCTTTGCGGCTGGTGACCGACATCATCTCCTGGTGTGCCCGGCATGTGCCGAAGTGGAACACGGTCAGCGTTTCCGGGTATCACATGCGCGAGGCAGGCGCGACCGCGGTGCAGGAGGTGGCGTTCACCATTGCCAACGGCCTGGAGTACATCAAGGCCGCGCTTTCCGCGGGTCTGGCCATCGACAGGTTCGCACCGCGGCTTTCTTTCTTCTTCGCTGCCCATTCCAACATCCTTGAGGAAGTGGCCAAGTTCAGGGCGGCACGCAGGCTCTGGGCCAGGCTGCTGCGCGAGCGCTGGCAGGCGTCGGATGAGTCATGCAAGCTGCGGTTTCACACTCAGACCGGCGGCGTGACCCTGACTGCGCAGCAGCCGGATAACAATGTTGTGCGCGTGGCGTACCAGGCTTTGGCCGCGGTGCTGGGCGGAACCCAGAGTCTGCACACCAACTCGCGGGACGAGGCGCTGGCCCTGCCGTCGCAGGAGTCGGTTACGATTGCGCTTCGCACCCAGCAGATTCTGGCGCACGAGTCGGGCGTGGCCGATACGGTTGACCCGCTGGCCGGTTCATATTGCATCGAGTCCCTGACCGATGAGATTGAGGCGCGGGCGCGGGAGCTGATAGGCAGGGTTGAGGCGGCCGGCGGCGCGACCGCGGCCATCGAGGCCGGGCTGATGCAGCAGGAAATCGCGGAGAGCGCGTACCGGTTTCAGCAGCAGGTTGAGAAGCAGGAGCGCATCGTAGTCGGAGTGAACAAGTACAAGGAAGAGAGCGACGGTTCCGGGGCGCAGGGGTTGAGGCTGCTGAGGGTGGACCCGGAGCTGGGCAGACAGCGGGTCGAGGAACTCGCACGGTTCAGGCAGCAGCGTGACCGGACAAGGCTTGAGGCGGCGCTGGGCCAACTGGCTGAGACTGCCCGGGGCAGCGGTAACCTGATGGAGGCGATCGTCCCGGCGGTGCAGGCCGGCGCGACCGTGGGCGAGGTGTCGGACGCGCTGCGCGGAGTCTTCGGCGAGCACGATAGGACGAGATGAACCGCCAAGAACGCCAAGAGCGCCAAGGGGCGGAATCGGAGCTCAGAAGAGAGAACCGCCAAGAACGCCAAGAGCGCCAAGGGGCGGAATCGGAGCTCAGAAGAGAG